>NZ_JBEZFT010000005.1:0-180262 GCF_040649595.1 Kribbella sp. NPDC048915
GGTAGTAGGCCAGTTCGCCGCTGGTGTTGTTGCGGCGGATCAGCAGCCGGCGCTGCCCGGCAGCGTCGCGGTCGGGTTCGATGCTGATCCAGGCCCAGTCGTAGAAGCGGGGGCCTTTGGAGCCGTCGCCTGCCGAGACCCTCTGCCACGCCTTGCGAGGCAGACGCGCGGCGAGCGCGTCGGCGCGGATCTTGCCAGCCTGGGTGTGGATCTGGTGGCTGCACGCGACCGCCAGCACATAGCCGATACCGCGGTCCTCCAAGGTCTGCCGCAGCTTCGGGTCACCGCCGTAGACCTCATCGCCTGTCACCCAGCCCGCGGTAACGCCCGCGTCCAGCGCACGAATGATCATCTTGGTCGCCAGCGCAGGCTTGGTCGCGAACTCCACGTCGGCCGGTACGCCTGCCTGGCTGCGCCGGTCGGCGTCGTCGGCCCAGACCTTCGGTAGGTAGAGCTCGCGGTCGATCAACGCGTGACCCGCACCGGTGGCATACGTCAGGTAGACGGCGACCTGAGCGTTCTCGATCCGGCCCGCGGTGCCGGTGTACTGACGCTGCACACCAACGGTATGCGTGCCCTTCTTGACGTCCCCAGTCTCGTCCACGACCAACACCGGGGCACGGCTGCCGAGTCGGTCGACGACGTAGCCGCGCAGCTCATCACGCACCGCGTCGTCGTCCCATTTCGCCTTACCCAGCAGGTGTTGCAGCCGATCGGGCGAGTCATGGCCAGCGTGCTCGGCCAGTGTCCAGCAGTTCTTCACCGGCAGATCCGACATCAACCCCAGCACCGCATCACGCGCCAGCCGCCGAGACTCCACCCGAGCGAACCGGCCCGCGATCCGCGCCAGCAGGCCGTCGAACTCCGTCTGCCAACGATCAAGGTCTATGCTGTGGCCCGCGGCCACCGCACGATGTTCTGGTTTCCACACAACTCCGGGATGATCACGCGGTGGCCGCCCCATGTCGCGCCACCACGCCCACAATCACGAAGTCCGGCTGCCGTACTAACTAAGCGGCATTGGGGTTGCCCCTTCAAATTTTGAGTGGGCAACCCTCCAGTTGAGGGGTAGCCCATTCAACTGGAGGGTTGTGCCCCGGCGTGACTAGGGTTCGCCAGGAAGGGCGACGGGGCGATGTCGATGGACACCGCGGGCGCTGCGTGGGCGGCTTGATCGCTGTCGCCCGGGTTGTTGCGGCAGCGTCCGTCGATGGCAACCGCGGGTTGCTGTGTGGGCGCGTTGAACGCTCGGGTTGTTGCGGCGGCCGTCGGCGAACACCCTGGGTTGGGTCGTCCGCGTTGCTGGGGTTGCTTTTGTTTTGGATGGCGGAGTGGGACGCTGGCTGGGTTTGGACTTGGGCGGAAGGGGTCTGAGATGCGGTTTCATCATGATCGGGAGCCGGCGGGGGACCTGACGTTCAGTGATGTTTTTCTGGTGCCGAACCGGTCCCGGGTGGCGTCGCGGTTGGACGTGGATCTGTCGACGAGTGACGGGACGGGTGCGTCGATTCCGGTGGTCGCCGCGAACATGACCGCGGTGTCGGGGCGGCGGATGGCGGAGACGATCGCGCGGTGCGGCGGTCTGGCGGTGATTCCGCAGGACATCCCGGTGGACGTGGTGTCCGAGGTCGTTGCCTGGATCAAGGAACGCGACCCGGTGCACGACACCGCGCTGACGTTGCCGCCGACCGGGACCGTCGGCGAGGCGCTGAACCTGCTGCCCAAGCGCAACCACGGCGCCGTGGTGGTGGTCGATCGGGGCCGTCCGGTGGGCGTGGTGACGGAGGCCGACTGCTCCGGAGTGGACCGGTTCACGCAGCTCGACGCGGTGATGTCGCGCGAGTTGCTGACGGTGCCGAAGGGGATCGATCCGGAAGCGGCGTTCGAGCAGTTGCACGACGGCCGGCACCGCCTCGCCCCGGTCGTGGACGAGAACAACGAGATCGTCGGCATCCTGACCCGGCAGCGCGCCCTCCGCGCCACGCTGTACGAGCCGGCGCTCGACGCGAACGGCAAGCTCCGGATCGCGGCCGCGATCGGGATCAACCGCGACGCCGAGCAGAAGGCGAAGGCGTTGCTCGAGGTCGGTATCGATGTGCTGGTCGTCGACACCGCGCACGGTCACCAGGAGCGGATGCTCGAGGTGGTCGAGCGGGTCCGTGCCCTCGGCCCGCAGGTGCCGATCGTGGCCGGCAACGTGGTGACCGCCGAAGGGGTCACGGACCTGGTCAACGCCGGCGCGGACATCGTGAAGGTCGGGGTCGGCCCGGGCGCGATGTGCACGACGCGGATGCAGACCGCGGTCGGCCGTCCCCAGTTCTCCGCCGTCCTCGAGTGCGCGACGCGGGCGCGTGAGCTCGGTAAGCACGTCTGGGCGGACGGCGGCGTACGGCATCCGCGGGACGTCGCGCTCGCTCTCGCCGCGGGGGCGTCGAGTGTGATGATCGGTTCGTGGTTCGCCGGTACGTACGAATCGCCCGGCGACCCGCACCGCGACAGCGAGGGCCGGATCTACAAGGAGAGCTTCGGGATGGCGTCGGCGCGCGCCGTCCGGTCGCGGACCGCCGAGGACTCCGCGTTCCAGCGGGCCCGCAAGAGCATCTTCGAGGAAGGCATCTCGACCGCCCGGATGTACCTGGACCCGGAGCGCCCGAGCGTCGAGGACCTGCTCGACTCGATCGTCTCCGGGATCCGGAGCTCCTGCACGTACGTCGGCGCCGCCAACTTGGCCGAGTTCCACGAGCGCGCCGTCATCGGACTGCAGACGGCCGCCGGGTACGCGGAGGGCAAGCCACTCGACACCAGCTGGCTGTAATCGTCTACAGCTGGTCTCATCCCGAGGATGAGACGGCGGGCATGGAAATTTCATACGCCGGGCGATGGTCACAGACGGCGATCGGTGGCACTTTGTAGTCAACAGGGGGAGGAAGGGCACCGGACCATCCGTCGGGGGGTCGGCGATCTCGCTGGGGGCAGCGGGTCCGATCGACGCGGGGGCTCACACAGTTACCGGTGTCCTGCTCGCGGTCGCGGGTGGTGGTTGCAAGGTCCGGCCGAGGCTTGGGAGGGCGACTCGGGGACCGGCATCCACCACCCGCGACCTCTGCATGCCCCTTGATCGCCTGCCACGGACGGCGCATAGTCGTGGGATCGATGCCGCACGATTCGGTGGGGAGTCGTCGCGTGGAGACTGACAAGGCCGCCCCGCTGCGGGTTGACGCGGAGACGGCGATCATCCTGCGCGAGGCGTACCACAAGATCGAGGCGCTGTTCCGCTCCGACCACTACGGTCTGTACGACTACGTCCGCGTCGTGGCCGGGAAGATCGCGCATGTCGACGCGTTCTTCGTCGGCTTCCTGCAGGGCAGCAGCCGGGTGCGGTACCCGTACGGATACGACGACGCACAGTACGTGACACCCGACACCCACATTTTCGGCCCGGAAGGGCAGACCGCCTGGCTGCTCAAGCATCGGCACACGTATCGGTTCGCCTACGACAACGGCGCGACGCTGCATGCCGGCATACCGCTCGGCGACGCCGGCCGACGGTCGAAGGACGCGGTCACCGTACCGATCTTCCGGCCGGCCAAGGACGGGCCGGACCAGCTGTTCGGGATGCTGTCGATGCAGAGCTACACCCCGAACTCGTACGACGACAACGCGGTGCGGGCTTTCGAGTGGTTGTGTGAGGTGGTGCAGCGGGTGCTGA
Source organism: Kribbella sp. NPDC048915 (assembly GCF_040649595.1). Taxonomy (NCBI): domain Bacteria; kingdom Bacillati; phylum Actinomycetota; class Actinomycetes; order Propionibacteriales; family Kribbellaceae; genus Kribbella; species Kribbella sp. NPDC048915. The sequence continues at coordinate 3,710 of NZ_JBEZFT010000005.1, forward strand.
CCCGCGAGGGCGAGGACCGCGAGGCGCTGCGCCGGCTGCCGGCGGGTGATGTGGGGCCGAACCTGCTGACGTCCGACCACGTCATGGAGTACCTGACGCACCGGGTCGCCGCGATCCGGGAGACCGCCGTCGAAGCGCTCGGTGAACCAGACGTCAGCACCGCCGTGCAGACCCACCTGGACCGGATCGTCGACGCCGCCGAGCACATCCAGTCCGAGCTCATCGAGATGCTGATGGACACCGACGAGGCGCCCGAGCGCCGGTTCACCAGCCTCACGAAGGCACAGCAAGCGGTCGCACTACTGCTGGCCGACGGTCTCGACAACGACCAGCTGGCGGCCGAGCTCGGGGTCAGCCTCAACACCGTGAAGACGCACCTGAGCGCGATCCTGCGCAAGTACGGCTTCCGCAGCCGCTCCCAGGTGGCCGACGACGTCCGCAAGTACCTGGCCCGCTGAACGTCAGCGGGCCAGGCACCACTAGTAAGAGCGGGCCACGAAGGCGACCAAACCCGGCTCGTCGTCCGACAGCGGCAGTGACCCGTCGGCTCGCTGCAGGCAACGGACGGTGATGCCGGCCTCGCCCAGCCGATCCTCGCCCTCCTCACCGACAACGTCGTACGGCAGCCGAGCCCAGCCGTCCGCGGCCGCCTCGATCGCCTCGTCGATCGTCGCGACGGTCGTGATCCGGTCCGCCTGTCGCCGCGTGGCCTCGTCGAGCAGGTACGCCTGATCCGCCTCGAGCGCAGTAACCACCGTCGATGTCAGCGCGGACAGGTCGACGGCGGTCTTCGCCGAGTCGCGCAACCGCCGTACGACGGTGGCGCTGCCGGCGTCGAGGTCCCGCGGACCGACTTCAATACGGATCGGGACACCCTTGAGCTCCCAGTTCACCGCGCGCCGTCCGAATGGCTGATCGGTGCGGTCGTCCACGGTGACCCGAACGCCGGCTTCCTCGAGTTCGGTGCCGATCCGGCGGGCGGCCTCGATCGCCTCCTCCTTCACCGCGAGGACGACGACCTGCACCGGCGCGACCGCGGGCGGTACGCGCAGACCGGCGTCGTCGCCGTGGACCATGATCAGTCCGCCGACCATCCGCGTGCTGCTGCCCCAGGAGGTCGTCCAGGCGAGCTCGCGGCGACCTTCGCGCGACAGATAGGTGATGTCGAAAGCGTGCGCGAAGTTCTGACCGAGCTCGTGCGACGTCCCCATCTGCAGGGCCTTGCCGTCACCGGTCATCGCCTCGAGCGTCATCGTGTTGATCGCGCCGGCGAACCGTTCACGTCGGGTCTTCCGGCCGACGACCACCGGGACCGCCAGTACGTCGACCATCGTCGCGCGGTACACGTCGTACAGGATCCGGGTCGCGAAGGCGCGGGCGTCCTCGGCGGTGGCGTGCGCGGAATGGCCCTCCTGCCAGAGGAACTCCGTCGTCCGCAGGAACAGCCGCGGACGCAGCTCCCAGCGGACCACATTCGCCCACTGGTTCAGCAGCAGCGGGAGGTCGCGGTAGCTCTGCACCCATTTCGCCAGGTACTCACCGATCACGGTCTCCGACGTCGGCCGGACCACCGCGGGCTCCTCGAGTTGCTTGCCCCCGGCATGCGTCACGACGGCCAGCTCGGGGCTGAAACCTTCGACATGATCGGCCTCGCGCTGCAGGTAGCTCTCCGGGATCAGCAGCGGGAAGTACGCGTTCTGCGCGCCGGTCGCCTTGATCCGCCGATTCATTGCCTCCTGCAACAGTTCCCAGATCCCGTACCCGTACGGTCGCACGACCATGGTCCCCCGGACCGGCCCGTTGTCGGCGAGCTCGGCCTTGGCGATCACGTCCTGGAACCATCGGGGAAAGTCCGCCGCCTGAGTGGCGATCACGGATCGGGAAGCTGTCATGCGTCCTGAGTCTAGGAACAAACCCCCTGTCCCGGCGACGCAATTCCGGCCGCCGCACCAGGCCGCTTCAGGTCCGCACAACGCAACAGCTCCCGGTGCCCGCGGCACCGGGAGCTGCTGACGAAGCGATCAGAGCGTCGCGAGCGCGTCGTTCCAGGTCTTCGACGGACGCATCACGGCGGCCGCCTTGGCCGGGTCGGGCCGGTAGTACCCGCCGAGGTCGACGGGGTTGCCCTGTACCGAGATCAGCTCGTCGACGATCTTCCGCTCGTTGGCCGCCAGCGTCTCGGCGAGCGGCGCGAACGCCTTCGCCAGGTCGGTGTCGTCGGTCTGCTGGGCCAGCTCCTGCGCCCAGTACAGCGACAGGTAGAAGTGGCTGCCGCGGTTGTCGATGCCGCCGACTCGACGGGTCGGGGACTTGTCCTCGTTCAGGAACGTGGCCGTGGCCCGGTCCAGGGTGTCGGCGAGGATCTGCGCCCGCGCGTTCCCGGTCACCTGCGCGAGGTGCTCGAAGCTCGCCGCCAGCGCGAAGAACTCGCCCAGGCTGTCCCAGCGCAGGTAGTTCTCCTTGACCAGCTGCTGCACATGCTTCGGCGCCGAGCCGCCCGCGCCGGTCTCGAACAGACCGCCGCCGGCCATCAGCGGCACGATCGACAGCATCTTCGCGCTGGTGCCGAGCTCGAGGATCGGGAACAGGTCGGTGAGGTAGTCACGCAGCACGTTGCCGGTCACCGAAATGGTGTTCTCGCCGCGGCGGATCCGCTCCAGCGACACCTGGATCGCCGCTTCCGGCGCGAGGATCCGGATGTCCAGGCCCTCGGTGTCGTGGTCGGACAGGTACTTCTGCACCTTGGTGATCAGCACGGCGTCGTGGGCGCGGGTCTCGTCGAGCCAGAAGATCGCCGGGTCGCCGGTCGCCCGGGCCCGGTTGACGGCCAGTTTGACCCAGTCCTGGATCGGGGCGTCCTTGGTCTGGCAGGCGCGGAAGATGTCACCGGCCGACACGGTCTGCTCGAGGACGACGTCGCCGGCCTCGTTCACCAGCCGGACGGTGCCGGTGGTCTGTACCTCGAAGGTCTTGTCGTGCGAGCCGTACTCCTCGGCCTTCTGCGCCATCAGGCCGACGTTCGGCACCGAACCCATGGTGGCCGGGTCGAACGCGCCGTTCGCGCGGCAGTCGTCGATGACGACCTGGTAGATGCCCGAGTAGCTGTGGTCCGGCAGCACCGCGAGGGTGTCGGCCTCCTCGCCGTCCGGGCCCCACATGTGGCCGGAGGTACGGATCATGGCCGGCATCGACGCGTCCACGATCACGTCCGACGGCACGTGCAGGTTCGTGATGCCCTTGTCGGAGTCGACCATCGCGAGCTTCGGGCCGTCGGCGAGCTCGGCCTCGAACGAAGCCTTGATCTCGGCGCCCTCGGGCAGCGACGCGATCCCGTTCAGGATGGCGCCGAGACCGTCGTTCGGCGAGAGGCCGGCCTTGGCGAGCACGTCGCCGTACTGCGCGAAGGTCTTCGGGAAGAACGCGCGGACGGTGTGCCCGAAGATGATCGGGTCGGACACCTTCATCATGGTGGCCTTCAGGTGCACCGAGAACAGCACGTCCTCGGCCTTCGCCCGGGCGACCTGCGCGGTCAGGAACTCGCGCAGCGCGGCCACGTGCAGGACCGAGGCGTCGACGACCTCACCGGCGAGCACCGGAACCGACTCGCGCAGCACGGTGGTGGTGCCGTCGTCCCCGACCAGCTCGATCCGCAGCGCGCCGTCGGCCTCGATCACCGCGGACTTCTCGGTGGCGCGGAAGTCGTCGGCCTCCATCGTGGCGACGTTGGTCTTCGAGTCCGGCGTCCAGGCGCCCATCCGGTGCGGATGGGTCTTCGCGTAGTTCTTCACCGAGGCCGGCGCGCGGCGGTCGGAGTTGCCCTCGCGCAGCACCGGGTTCACCGCGGAGCCCTTGACCTTGTCGTAGCGGGCCCGGATCTCCCGGTCCTCGTCGGTCTTCGGCTCGTCCGGGTAGTCCGGCAGCGCGTAGCCCTGGGACTGCAACTCGGCGATCGCGGCCTTCAACTGCGGGATCGAGGCCGAGACGTTCGGCAGCTTGATGATGTTCGCCTCGGGGGTCCGGGCCAGCTCACCGAGCTCGCTCAGCGCGTCCGGGACCCGCTGGTCCTCCTGGAGGTACTCCGGGAAGAGGGCCAGGATCCGGCCCGCGAGTGAGATGTCCCGGGTCTCCACGCCGACACCGGCCTGGCCGGCGTACGCCTGGACGACAGGGAGGAACGAGTACGTGGCGAGCGCCGGAGCCTCGTCGGTGTGGGTGTAGATGATCGTCGAGTCAGTCACGGGCCCACCTTATCCGGCGGACGGTGGACCGTTACGTGGGCCGGATCACGCTCGGACCACGTCACTTCAGGGTCACTCCAGGTCGTCCGGATGGGCCAGGGTGATACCGGCGGCGACCGTGACCGCGCTGGTGAAGGTCAGCGTGTCGATCGGGGAGGACGCCGCCACGGTCGCTCCGGCCAGCGAGGCCAGGCCTTTCGCGCCGTCCCAGGTGCAGTCGACGAACACCGCCTTCGCCGCCTTGACCTGCGAGAACTCGACGCCGGACAGGTCGCAGCGGCGGAACACGGTCCCGGTCAGGTCGGCCGAGACCAGGTCGGCGCTCTGCAACCGGCAGTCGGCGAGCTCGACCTTGACGAACTTCGCGAACCGGAACGAGGCGAAGTCCAGCACGGTGTCGCGGATCGTGACGTGCTGCAGAACCGCGCCCGGCCCGGCGAACCCGATCATCCGCGACCCCGAGATCGCCACCCGGGTCAGCGCCACGTCCGACCACCGGGAGTTGGCGAGGTCGCACTGCGTGAGCTCGGTGTCGACCACGATCAGCTTGTCCAGGTCCGAGCCCGCGAGCTTGCTCCGGCTCAGCCGGCACCCGCTGATCTCGACGTGCTCGGCCTCGAGATCACTGAGGTCCACGTCCGCCAGGTCCAGGTCGGTCAGGCGCTCCTCGTCCTCGACGACCTCGGGAGCGGCGGCTTCGAGCTGGGTCCGTAGGCGTGGCGCGGCGATCTTCACGTTCTCGACCGTAGCCGCGACGTCCGACAACGGCGGACGTGCACCACTCATCAACCTGCCGCTCGGCGCGTGCCGCACGCTCACGTCGGGGACCGGGAGGGCCTGCGGGAGGAGTTGGTGAGTGGTGCAGGTCCGCTTCAGGAGCGAAGGTAGTGTGCGGCGGCGCCGATCAGGGCGGAGTGCTCGGTGTCTTTCGTCGCGGACGCGGGGAAGTCCAGGACCGACTCCACCAGGTCGAACGCGCCCGAGATCGAGCCGCCGAGGACCGTCCGGGTGACGCCGAACCGCTCCAGCCACGGCTTCAGCGCGCTCCCGAGGTCGGCGAAGCACTCCCGAAGGACGCCCTTCGCGGCCGCGTCGCCGGCCCGCGCCTGGTCGGCGATCTCCTTGACCCCGGGTGCCTGGACGCCGGTCGCCTCGGTGTGCCGGCGCAGGATCGCGCGGGCGGAGATCGTGTCCTCGAGCGGCCGGCCGGCGTACGACGTCTTGTACAGCTCACCCCCCGGCGGAACGGTGTCGCCCTCGCGCACCACGTGCCCGTCGGCGAGGAACGCCGTACCGATGCCGGTACCGATCGTGACGCCGACGCAGCGCTCGACGCCGCGGACCTCGCCGGCGGTCCACTCGCCGACCGCGAAGGCCTCCGCATCGTTCATGAACATCAACCGGATGCCCAGCGCCTCGGTCAGCGCGGCGCCCAGGTTGAACCCGTACAGCCGGTCGAACTTGCCCTGCCCGCGGTACCACGCGACGCCGGTGGCGAAGTCGAACGGACCGGGCAGCGCGACCGCGAGACCGTTTGCCAGTGGCAACTTCCGGGCCGCCTCGGCGAGCTGTGCGACCACCTCCTCGGGCGCCGCTTGGGACTCCAGTTTCGCCCGGTCCACCTCGGTCACCGTCCACGTCGCGGGCGCCACCACGGCCGCCGTGACGTGGCTTCCCCCGACCTCCAGCACAGCTACGTCCATTCGCACATCATCGCAGCCGCCGGGCTTTGTCCGTACAGTGACGTGGAGCGAGGGGAGACCGATGCCGATCGGAAGCGGGACGACGTCCGTCGTCGCGGCGCTGAGCGTCGCGGTGGTGGTGGGCGGTCGTGCGCTGGTCGGTGCCGGCGTACCGCTCGGCGTTCTGCCGCCGCTGGCGGCGCCGGCCGGGGTCTGCCGGCTGCTCGATCGGGTACGGCGGGTGTTCGCGCGACTGCTGCCGGAGGTGCCGGTGTTGCGCCCGATCCAGCCGGTCCGCGCGGTCGTCGGTGTTCTTGGATGTCTTGGAAGGTCCCACATGCCCAACAGATTCGCCCTGAGGGTTGTTGCAGTACTGACGATCGCCCTGGCCGCCGTCGTCGGCGCGGCCGGTGTAGCGTCGGCGCACGCCAAGCTCGAGTCGATGACGCCGGCCGACGGGTCGTCGATGGCCGCGCCGCCGACCAAGGTGGTCCTGACATTCACCGAGCCGGTCGGCCCGAACGGCACACAGGTCCTGGTGAAGTCGCCGACCGGGAAGAACGTCGCGAACGGCGCTGCCCAGATCGCCGACAACACCGTCACGCAGCCGGTCGGCGCGATGATCGAAGCCGGTCGGTACACGGTCGAGGCGCGGGTGGTCTCGGACGACGGGCACCCCATCGAGGTGTCCGGTTCGTTCACCGTCACTCATATCGGGCATCCCGCGACGGAGCCGGCCGGCGCGCCCGCGCAGGCCCAGGGCAACTCCAACGTCGTGACGATCGTCGCGATGTGCCTGGTGATGCTGGTCGTGGTGGCGTTGGCGGTCGTGATCGTACGGCGCCGTCCGGCCGCGTGATGACCGCTGCGCCGGCCCGGCGGACGCCGCTGGTCGTCGCAGCGATGGTTGCCGTTGGCATCGTTGTGATGGTGGTCGCGCTGCTGGCCGCCGGCGGGGCACCGGCGAAGCCCGCCGATGGTCTGCTCGGCGCCGGCCCCGGGGTGTCCTGGGCGGTTCCGGTACTGCGGTTCGTGGCCGATGCGGCGGCGGTGGCGACAGGTGGTGCCGTGGTCGCGGTGGTGCTGTTCTTGCCGGCGAAGGACGGGAAGCTCGGCGCGAAGGCGATCCGCGCTTGTCAGGATGCCGCTGTGGCAGCAGGGGCTTGGGCCCTCGCGAGCATCGGTGGTTCGGTGGCGACGGCGGCGGTGATTCTGGGCATCCCGTTGTCGCATCTCGCTGAGCACGCAGAGCCGGCCGGTCAGTTGAGTCAGGTCCGGGCGCTTGCCGTGGCCGTTGCGTTGACCGCCGTACTCGCCGTAGTTCTCAGTGGTACGAAGACGCTTCGGGGCGCTTGGATGGCCGCCGTACTCACGGTCGCTGCCCTGACGGGGCCGTTGCTCACGGGGCATGGTGCGATCGACGCGACGAGCTTGTGGTCCTTGCTCGCAACGACGTCTCTCGTCGTCCATGTTGTCGCTGCGGTTGCGTGGATCGGCGGGCTCGGCGCGGTACTGCGGTATGCCCGTTCGCGGGAAGCTGTCGAGGTGTTCAGCACGTTGGCGCTCGGGTGTGCGGTGACGATGGGCATCACCGGGCTGCTCACCGCGGAGATCCACCTCGACGGACGGCAGGGCGGGTGGGGGTTGATCACGCAGTGGGTGACGACCGGGTACGGCGCTCTCGTGTTTGCGAAGGCGGTGGCGTTCGTGGCCCTGGTCGCGGCGGGGTGGTGGCACCGGCGGAGGGCCCTGCCTGAGCTCGCCGGTGGTGATCCGGCCGTGTTCCGACGGTTTGCCGTCGTCGAACTGCTGGTCATGGCCGCGACTGTCGGGCTGGCCGTCGCGTTGGCGCGGACGCCGTAGGTGCTGGTCGGGCCTTCTGCCTGATGTGTGGGTCGGGTTCTGCCGGCGGAGGCGTGGTGGTGGCCGGGGACCGTGCACACCCATCCGGGGCCGTGCACATCCGTCTTGGGCCGTGCACATCCGTCTTGGGCCGTGCACATCCGTCCGGGGGCGTGCGCACCCGCCCGGGGGCGTGCACACCCGCCCGCGGCGGTGCACACCCGCCTGAAACCTTGCACACCCGCGCGGGACCGTGCACCCGATCCCGGGACCTTGGACAAGCAATAACCTGTCCACACCCACGCCGACCTGTCCACACCCACGCCGACCTGTTCAAGCCCGCGTCTTCGGCCCGCGTCTTCGGCCCGCGCCGGCCGGCGTGGCCGATCTCGTACGAGCGGATATCCGCGCGAGTTGGGGGTTCTCTGCTCGTGTACCGACGAAGAACCCCCAATTCGCGGGGTTATCCGTTCGTATGCGGTGCTGTGGATCAGCCGGCGGTGATCTGGTCGCGGTGGTCTGGTCGGCGGTGGTCTGGTCGGTGGTGGTCTCCTCGGCGGTGTTCGGCACGCGGTGATGGCGCGGCGTGGCGTGGTGGCGTGGTGGCACGCGGGATGGTGCGGCACGGTGCTGTGCTGTGCCGTGCCGTGTCGTGTCGTGGCGTGGTGTGGTCGTAGGGGTTCCGGGGTTCCGCCCCACGGTGGGTTCACCCACGGTGTTGTGGGTTCCGCACCGTACACACGGGTCAGGAACCCCACAACACGATGGGTGAACCCACCGTGCGGGGGCGTGCGTCAGCGTCCGGCTCGGACACCTGAACAGTTGACGGCGTGCACCGCAACTGCACTCTCGTCCCACCCATTCATCAGTCACGACAGCCTGCTAGTCGGTGACATGTCAACTTATGTCCGTACAATGGGCGCATGGTGGAACCTCGCCGGCTGAGCGAGCAGGAGGCCGCACTCTGGCAGTCCTATCGCGAGACGCATCGTGAGTTGATGCGTGCCCTCGAGGCGCGGATGATCGCGAACTCGGGTCTCTCCGGGGCCGACTACGCGCTGCTGCATCCGCTGTCCGAGGCCGAGGACGGCGTCCTCCGCACCCGCGACCTCGGCCGCTCCGTCGGTTGGGAACGTAGCCGCCTGTCCCATCAGGTCAGCCGGATGGAGAAGCGTGGCCTGGTCTGCCGTGAGGAGTGCACGTCCGACGCCCGCGGCTCGATGGTCCGCCTGACCCCGCTGGGCCGAAAAGCGATCGAGGCCGCCGCCCCCGACCATGTCGACGCTGTCCGGACCTACTTCTTGGACCGCTTGAGCCCGGCCGAACAGTCCCAACTGGCCACCCTGCTGAGTCGCGTCGCCACCGGCATTCCGGCCACCTGCACCACCCCTGAGTCCGACTGCGACTGACACCCCACCGGCCGTCCGGAGACGGTTGGTTTGGTGACACGCCGTTACGGCGGGCGGGTCCGATGGTGCCCGGAAAGAATGGTCACGTCGGATTCCGGATGCGCGCTGGGATTGACAATCGTTTTCACTAAGGTGAGGATGTGGCGCGTGTCCGAGGCTTTGAACAGGCGTGGGTTTCTGGGGATCGCGGGGGCTGCCGGTCTGGCGGCGTTCACCGGTTGTGGGGCTGACAGTGGCAATGCCGGCGGGTCTGGCGGCGGGTCGGCGCAGCCCAAGCCGGGCGGCAGGTTACGCGCGGTGTACGCCGGCGGCGGGGCGAAGGAGGTGCTCGACCCGCATGTGCAGAGCCTGTTCGTCGACATCGCGCGGCACAAGGCGATCTACGAGAAGCTGGTGGAGCTCGGCCCGGATCTGAAGCCGGTCCCGCGTCTGGCATCGCAGTGGGAACACGACGGTACGGCGACCACTTGGCGGTTCACGCTCCGCGACGCGACCTTCCACGACGGCGCGAAACTCGCACCCGACGATGTCCTCTACAGTCTCAGCCGGATCGCGGACCCCGCCGTACCGGACCGGGTCGCGCAATCCTCGCTGGCGACGCTGGATCTCAAGCGCAGCAAGGCGATCGGCGCCTCGACGGTCGAGCTCGTGCTGAGTCGACCGAACGCCGAGTTCCCCGCGTTGCTGGCCGGCATCGGCACGCAGATCGTCCGCGACGGATTCAAGGATCCGGCCGCAGCGATCGGCACCGGACCGTTTCGCCACGTGTCCTTCCAAGCCGGTCGCTCACTGGTCGCGTCGCGGTACGACGACTACTGGGACGAGCCCGCCTGGATCGAGGAGTTGCACATCCTGTCCGCGGACGCCGAAGCGCGCGCCAACGCCGTACAGGGTGGGCAGGCCGAGTACGCGAACGACATGACCGCCACTTTCGCGCGGACCGCCGAAGCCGGGCGCACGGTGCGCATCGTGGCCGCCAAGGCCAGCACGATGCAGGCGTTCGTGATGAAGGTCGACCAACCGCCGTTCGACAATCCCGACGTACGGCGCGCGTTCAAGCTGGTCGCGGACCGGCAGCGGCTGGTGGACGTCGTCCTCGCCGGGCGCGGTGAGGTGGGCAACGACCTGTTCGGCAAGGGATACCAGTACTACCCGGCCGATCTGCCGCAGGTGGAGCGGGATGTCGATCAGGCGAAGGCGCTGCTCGCGAAGGCCGGGCTGGCCGGCAAGGAGATCGAGATCTTCACCGCGGACGCGTCGGCCGGTTTTGTGGAGGCGGCGACGGTGTTCGCGGAGCAGGTCGCCGAGGCCGGCGTGCGGCTGAAGGTGTCGACCGGCAGTCCGCAGACGTACGCGAAGGACCTGCTGTCGAAAGGTGTCATCGGCAACCATCGGTCGGGCGCGATGCCGATCCCGCAGTACGTCACGGACCGGCTGCTGTCGAACTCGCCGTTCAACGTGACGCATTGGCGGCGGCCCGCGTTCGACGCGGCGTTCGCGGCCGCGCGGGCGATGCCGTCCGAGGAGGAGCGGTCGGCGAAGTACGGCGTACTGCAGAAGACGCTGCGTGCCGACGGCGGGATCCTCGCGTGGGGTCTGCCGGACTACCTGATCGCGGTGTCGGCGAGTGTGCAGGGAGTGCAGGCGGTGCCGCCGAACACCCTGGACCAGGGCCGGTTCGACAAGGTGTGGCTGGCCTGAATGCGGTCGTACGCCGTTCAGCGGGCGGGCCTCGCGATCTTCCAGCTGGCTGTGCTGTCGGTGCTCGTGTTCGGGCTGACGTCGCTGCTTCCGGGGGATGCCGCCGACCTGCGGTTCGACGAGCGGTTGACGCCCGAACAGGTCGCGGCACTGCGGAGCGAGCTCGGTCTGGACCGTTCGGCGCCGGAGCGGTTCGTGCACTGGTTGGGCAATGTGGTGACCGGCGATCTCGGCACGTCGCTGATCAGCGGCGGTCCGGTGGCCGGCATCGTCCGGGACTCGATCGGCGCGACGCTCGTGCTGACAGTGGCAACCCTGGCGGTCGTCGTACCGCTGGCTGTTGCCCTCGGCATCGTGATGGGCACCCGGGAGAACGGACGGATCGATCGCGCGATCACCTCGGTCACGCTGGCGATGTCCGCGATTCCGGACTTCGTGATCGCCGTGGTGCTGGTGGCGGTGTTCGCACTGAAGCTCGGCTGGTTGCCCGCGACGTGGGTGGGCGGCGATCTGCTGGCCACACCGGCGCTGCTGATCCTCCCGATCGGCGTACTGCTCGGACGGACCGTCTGTCTCTTGTCGCGTCAGGTCCGCGCCGGAACGGTCGCCGCGTTGAACGCCGAGTACGTGACGCAGGCGCGCCGGCTTGGTGTTCCGCGACGGCAGCTGTTGTTGCGTCACGTGCTCCCGAACGCCGCCGTACCCGGAGTGCAGGAGCTGGCGAGGACCGGCGACACCCTGCTCGGGGGAGTGCTGGTCGTCGAGGCGATCTTCGCGATCCCGGGCTTCGCGACGGCGCTCGTGGACGGCGTGGAGACGCGGGACGTCCCGACCGTGCAGGGCCTCACGTTGGTGCTGGCGGTTGCCGCGCTGCTGATCAACCTCGGGGCGGACCTGGTGTGCAATCGGCTCGTGCCGCGCACCGAGGCCTTCCGATGAGCAGGCGATCCGTGTCGCTCACGGTCGCGGCCGCGCTGGTCGTCGTACCGCTGACGGTGGCGGTGCTGGGACCGTTCCTGCCGTACGACGATGCCGGCGGTGGGCTGCCGTACTCGTCCGAAGGACCGCTCGGAACGGACGGACTGGGTCGGGATGTCCTGAGTCTGTTGCTCGTCGGCGGTCGGACGGCGTTGGGGATGGCGTTCGGCGCGGTTGCGCTGGCGTACCTCGTCGGCGGGTTGATCGGGCTGACCGCGGCGTCGACGCGGCACCGATGGGTGGACGAAGGGCTGATGCGGCCCCTCGACGTATTGCTGCCGCTGCCGTCCCTCCTGGTGATCAGCGTGGTCGCCGTCGGCTGGCAGGCGTCCGCGCCGGCCATCACCGTGGCCGTCGCGATGGTCAACGTACCGACGGTCGCCCGCCTCGTCCGGGCAGCCGCGTTGGATGCGGCCAGTGGGCCTGTGGTCGAGGCGCTGCGGATGCAACGGGAGTCGTGGTTCGTCATTCAACTCGGGTACGTCGGCCGCTCGGTCCTCGGTCCGGCCGCGGCGGATCTCGGCACCCGGATCACGTTGGCGGTGTTTCTCGTTGCCTCGGTCAACTTCCTCGGACTCGGTCTCAGTCCGACCGCGCCGGATTGGGCGGTGAGCGTTTCGCGCAACCGTGAGGGTTTGCTGCTGCAGCCGTGGTCGGTGCTTGCACCCGCGTTGCTGCTCGTCTCCTTCACGCTCGGGTTCAACCTGCTCGCCGATCGGCTGGTCCATCGGTCACGGCGGCTCGTCGAGGTGGCGCGATGACGGCTCTGGTGAGTGTCCGCGGATTGTCGGCCACGGCGGGGGCGGCGGTGCTGGTGGACGACATCTCGTTCGAGGTCGCGGCGGGTGCGGTGACCGCGTTGGTCGGTGCTTCCGGTTCCGGGAAGACAACCTCGGCCTTGGCGTTGCTCGGTGAGCACGGGGACGGCGTGCGGCTGACCGGGCGGATCGAGATCGCCGGGCAGTTGGTTGTCGACGGCAATGGAGTGTGCGCTGCAGCGTCCGGGATGCGGGGGCGAGTGGTTGCCTACATGCCGCAGCATCCAGGCAGCGCGCTGAACCCGGCGCGCAGGATCGGGGCGACGCTGCGCGAACTCGCGAAGCTGCACGGCGGCGATGTCGACGAGGCGATCCGGGCGGCGCAGTTGCCGGCCGACCCACGGACAGTAAAACGTTTTCCGCATCAGTTCTCCGGCGGTCAGCGGCAGCGGGTCGCGCTCGCGCAGACCCTCGCCTGCCGACCGAGGGTGCTGGTCCTGGACGAGCCCAGCACCGGGCTGGACTCCATCACCCGGTTTCAGTTGGTGCACGAACTGCAGACCCTCGCGTCCGACGGGCTGGGCATTCTGCTGCTGAGTCACGATCTGGCGCTGGTTCGTGCGCTGGCCGCGCGCGTCGTCGTGCTGGATGCGGGGCGGGTGATCGCGGCAGGCGGGCCCGACGTACTCCCGGAGACTCAACAGCTTTCGGAGCCGGAAACCAAGGAACCGGGAACCAAGGAGCCGGGCCAACCGTTGCTGAAGGCAATGAACCTGTCTGCTGCGGTGCGTCGTCGAGGCCGCGAGGTCGTCCTGCACGACGTCGGCCTCGCCGTGCGGGCCGGCGGCTGCCTCGGGATCGTCGGGCGGTCCGGCAGCGGGAAGACCACGTTGGCCCGCTGCTTGGCCGGGCTGCACGAGCGGTACACCGGGACGATCCTGCTGGACGACGAACCGCTGCCGGTGCTGCGCAGGCGCAGTCGCGAGCAGCATCGGCGGGTGCAGTACGTCTGGCAGGAGGTTCGCGGTTCCTTCGACGAGCGGCGTCCCGTGGACCATCAGGTCGCCCGTACGGCGCAGCGCCTGCGCGGTGTCTCGCCGGACCAGGCGCACGACGAGGCCGTCGCCACGCTCGCTCGCCTGGGTGTCGCCGCAGCCACGGCCGCGCGTCCGCCCAGCCGCCTGTCCGGCGGTGAACTGCAGCGCGCCGCCCTCGCCCGGGCGGTGCTCGCCGACCCCGACGTCCTGATCTGCGACGAGATCACCACCGCGCTCGACGAACGCGGTACGACGCTCGTCCTGGACCTGCTGTACGAGCTGAGAGACCGCGGCACGGCGTTGATCTGGATCGGTCACGACCTGCGCCTGGTCGGCGCTGTCGCGGACGACGTCCTGGTTCTCGACGCCGGCCGAGTCGTCGAGCAAGGCTCGCCGGCGTCGATCACGACCGCGCCACACCATCCCCTGACTCAGCATCTGGTGGCCGCCGCTCACCTCGACGCCGGGAGTACCGGCGAGAGGGAGCCCGTTGAAGCTGCCGTGCTCAGTGAAGCTCCGCCCGTGACAACCATCAACTCGAGGAGCGAACCGCGCCGATGACGCGACTGCACGACCACCTGGCGGAGGCCATCAAGGACCCCGACCCGATCCGGGTCCGTTCCGGATCAGGTGACAACGATCTGATCTGCTTGCGGTTCGAGACCATGAAGGTGTACTCCGCGCTCGGCGCCGTACGCCACCTGCTGGAAACCGGGCGGATCCGGCCGGGCGACACGCTGATCGACAGCTCGAGCGGGATCTACGCGCACGCGCTGGCGCTCGCCTGTCACCGCTACGGGATGAAGTGCCACATCGTCGGCTCGACCACCGTCGACCGGACGCTGAAGATCCAACTCGAGATCCTCGGTGCGACCGTCGAGCAGGTGCCGTCGTCGAACAACCTGCAGCTCGACCAGAACCTCCGGGTCCGCCGGATCGGAGAGATCCTCCGCGACAACCCGACCTACCACTGGATGCAGCAGTACCACGACGACATCCACTACCTCGGGTACGGCGCCGTCGCCGATCTCGTGGATCGTCTGGTGCCGTCCGGACCGTTGTGTCTGGTGGGTGGTGTCGGCACCGGGGCGTCCACCGGTGCGATCGCGGCGTACCTGCGGGAACGGGGTCGCGACGTGAACCTGGTCGGCGTGCAGCCGTTCGGCAGCATCACGTTCGGCGCCGGGCATACGCAGGACCCGGAAATGATCATCGCCGGCATCGGCAGCTCGATCGAGTTCCGCAACGTCCGGCACGAACTGTACGACCGGCTGCACTGGGTCTCGTTCGACTACGCGATGTCGGCGGCGGTCGACCTGCTCCGGACGTCGGGTGTCTTCGCGGGGTTGTCGGCGGGTGCGGCGTACCTGTCCGCGCTGTGGGAGCACAACTGCGACAGCGATCGCAAACACGTGTTTCTGGCCGCGGACACCGGCACGCGGTACGTCGAGAGTGCGTTCGCCCGGCATGCCGAGGCGCGGCCGATGGCGTCGATGCGGCCGCGCGAGATCGACTCGCTGGACGACCTCGCGGTGCCGTGGTCGGCGATGTCCTGGGACCGCCGCGAGTCGGCGGCACACCAGCGCGCAGAGCTTCCATCTGCGACTCCGTCGCATTAGTCTGGAGTTGTGCCCAGGAAGGTGCCGCTCCCCACTGTCCGCCCAGCAGTAGATCTCGAAAGGCCTTTCATGAGTGCACCTGTGGCTGACCTGATCGATGAGGTCCTGGCCGGGAAACGCGGTCCGTCGCCGGCGGAGTTCGATGTCGTCAGTGCGTTCTGGCTGCATCACACCACGCGACTACCGGGCGCCGACGTGACCTACCGCAACTACT
Source organism: Kribbella sp. NPDC048915 (assembly GCF_040649595.1). Lineage (NCBI taxonomy): Bacteria > Bacillati > Actinomycetota > Actinomycetes > Propionibacteriales > Kribbellaceae > Kribbella > Kribbella sp. NPDC048915. Next base: position 19,188 of record NZ_JBEZFT010000005.1, read on the forward strand.
ACGTGTTGCTGCGGGTAGGCGAGGTGTTCGGCGCGTGCTCGTTCGAGGCCGGCGAGTTGGATCCGGCGTACTGCGCCGACACGTCGGGTCGTACGCTCGCCGACATCCTGACCGGTGAGGACGACCCGCTGCCGGTGCGGATCGCGGCGCTCGACGCGTACCTGGCGGCGGTCCAGCCGCATCACACCACGCCGTACGCCGAGGAGGTCGTGCTGCCCGCGGGGACGCCGGACGTTCGCGCGCGGGCTCGTGATGCCGCCGTCGCAGGATTGCTCGAGGTTGCCGAAGGCACCAAAGTTGCGCTGATCGGTGTGGTGAATCCGCTCGTCGACGCGATCACGGCGCGCGGCGGGACCTGCCTGCCGTGCGACTTCAACCTCGACGTGACCGCCTCCGGACTCGCGGTCGCCAAGGACATGACCGAGGTCGTCGAGGCCGCCGACGCGGTGGTCGCCACCGGGATGACCTTGTCCAACGGCAGCTTCGACCTGCTCCTGGCTCGTTGCCGTGAGCAATCGAAGCCGCTCGCGGTCTACGCTCAGACCGGTAGCGCAGTGGTCCGCGCGTTCCTCGGCGCGGGGGTGACCGCGCTGTCGGCCGAGCCCTTTCCCTTCTCCCAGTTCAGCTCCCGCCCGAGCAGCCTCTACCGCTACAGGACGGATACATGAGCACCCAGCAGAACCTTTCCGCGCCGGCCGCGGAAGTCCCGGGCGACCTTCGGATGGCGCGGCGGCTCTGGCCGTTCCTGCTCGCCTCGACCGTGAGCCTGATCCCGTTCACGGTGTTCGGGATGTACCTGGTGCCGATCGCCGACGCCGCCGGCGGCAGCGTCGCGGAGATCGGCGGGCTGCGCGGGCTCGGCGGACTCGCCGCGCTCGCGGTCGGAGTCCTGCTGGCGCCGCTGATGGACCGCGTCCCGCGGGAGTTGGTCGCTGCGGGCGGGCTCGCGCTGCTCGGTGTCTCGGCGGCGTTGGGGGCTGTGGGCAACGTCTTGGCGCTGGCGGTGTTCTGTCTGCTGATCGGGGCCTCGACCTCGATCCTCGGTCCGTCGGTCGGCGCGGCCGCGGCGGATCGGTTCCGGTCGCCGGCCGCGGCGGGGCGTGCGGCGACGCTGGTGTCCGCGACGACGTCCGCGATGGCGATGCTTGCCGCGCCCGTGCTCGCCGTACCGGGACTGCTGTGGGGATGGCGCGGCAACCTGCTGGCGGCGTCGGCGGTCTCGCTGGCGTTGGCGGCGGCCTTTGCGTGGCGGGGCCGTGGTCGACGGGCGCCGCTCGCCGGTAAGGAGCGGGTCAGCTACCTCGCGACGTACCGGGCGTTGGCCCGGGTGCCTGGTGCGCTGCCGCTGCTGGCGGTCGCGATGCTCAGGACGGCCGCGTTCATGGGGTACCTCGCGTACCTGGCAGCGTTCTACGACCAGCGGTTCGACCTCGCACCAGGCTGGTTCGCGCTGGTGTGGTCGCTCAGCGGGGCGTCGTTCTTCCTCGGCAACCTGTTCGCCGGGCGGTACCTCGCGACCGACCGCCCGTGGCTCACTCCCGAGCGGCTGCTCGTGGGCGGCATCACGGTCGCGCTGATCGCGGTGTCGGCGTTCTACTTCTCCCCGACGCTGCCGCTGACGTTGCTGCTGACGGCAGTGATGGGTGCGAGTCACGCCACGGTCGCGGCCTGTGTCACCACGTTGCTGGTGCGGCGCGGCGGGGACCTGCGCGGCTCGGCGCTCAGTGTGAACGCGGCCGGGATGAGCCTCGGGACGTTCCTCGGCGCAGCGGTCGGCGGGGTCGGGTTGGGCCTCGGCGGCTACCCGGGCGCGGCGGTCGTCTTCGCCGCGATCACTCTGGTCGCTGTCACGCTCGCCCTGCGCATTCACCACCGCCCGCCGGCCACCTGATGCCGGCAGTTTTCCGGGCTGGTTGAGGGTCCTCACCGAGCCTCTGGCGATATATCGTTCCCTGCTATGGAAAACCTGCCCGACCGCCCGCATCCGCACGCCCATCTGCGCGCGTCCGACATCGACCGTGACCAGGTGGTCGACGTCCTGCGGGAGGCCCTGATGTCAGGCCGGCTGACGCAGGAGGAGCACGCCGAACGGCTCGAACAGACCCTGGCGGCCAAGACCCTCGGCGAGCTCGAGCCGATCACTCGCGACCTGATCGTCCCGCCGCAGGGTGCGCCGGCGGTGCCGTCGGTCCAGTCGGCCGCGTCGTCGAGTCCGGTGCCGATCGAGGAGCCGGCCGACCCGTCTCGCAGCCAGGACACCATGGTGGCGATCTTCGGCGGCGGTGAGCGGACCGGCCGCTGGCGGGTGAAGCGGCGGACGAACGCGTTCGCGGTCTTCGGCGGGCACGACATCGACATGACCGACGCGGTCTTCGAGGGCCGCGAGGTGACCGTCTACGCGTTCGCGGTGTTCGGCGGGATCGACATCACGGTCCCGGACGCGGTCACGGTCCGCAGCGAAGGCATCGGCATCTTCGGCGGCTTCGGCGCCCGCGGCGGCAGCGACCCGGACCCGAACGCGCCGACCGTCGTGGTCCGCGGCCTCGCCCTGTTCGGCGGCGTCGGCGGCCAGACCTCCTCGAAGCGCCACGGCAAGAAGCGCAACCGGCACCACGGCCTGGGCCACTGATCGCCTAGATCCAGGACTTGAACCACATGCGGTTGAGCCAGTCCGGGTGCGGGAGGACCTTGTCGGTCAGGATCGGCCAGATGTAGGCGAAGTTCAGCACGACCAGGACGACGAACGCGCCGACCACCGCGCTGCCGATCAGTCGGCGCGTGCTCGCCGTACCCGGCCTGGAGACGTCCGTGCTCGACCCCAGCACGTCCCGCGCCGGGCCGAGGATCTTGCCGAGCGCCAGCGCCAGCGCCATCACGGTGAAGGGGATCATCGTGACCGCGTAGAAGAAGAAGATCGGCCGGTCGTCGAACGCGAACCACGGCACCCAGCACGTCACGTAGCCGATGATCGGTACGCCGAACCGCCAGTCGCGGGACCCGATCCACAGCACGAGCGCGGCGATCAGCGCCAGCGCCCCGCCCCACCACAGCAGCGGCGTACCGAGGGCGGAGATCACCGACAGGCAGTTCGTCCCGGCCGGGGCGTTGCAGCCCGGCGTACCGGGTTTGATGTCGTTGACCGCGTCGAAGCCGATCGGCCGCGCGATGATCGGCCAGCCGGCCGGGTTCGAGGCGTACGGATGGGTGGCGTTCTTGATGTAGTCGCCGGTGTGGAACGCGAGCACTTCCTGGTGGTAGTACAGCAGCGACCGGAAGTCGTCCGGAACCACCTTCATCACGCCGTGCGCCGGGTGGTCGGCCGCCCAGTTGTGGTCGTAGGCGTTGTCGTGCAGCAGCCAGCCGGTCCACGTCGCGACGTACGTGACGGCCGCGACCAGCACCAGGCTGACGAACGCGGGGATGCCGTCGACCAGCGCCGACTTCACGAACGCATGCCGTACGCCGAGCGCGCGGCGGGCGCCCAGGTCCCAGAGGAACGTCATCACGCCGAACGCGGCGAGCACCCAGATCGCCGACCACTTGGTGCCGAGCGCGAGGCCGAAGCAGACGCCGGCGGCGAGCCGCCACGGGCGGACCAGCAGCCAGCGGCCGAGCGTCCGCCGGGCACCGTCGGTGAGCGGCTGGTCGAGCGTCTCGGCGTGCCGGCGGCGGGTCCAGTCCCGGTCCGCGACCAGGCAGGAAACCGCCGCGACCAGCCAGAACGCGAGGAAGATGTCGAGCAGCGCGACCCGCGACATCACGAAGTGCAGGCCGTCGAACGCGAGCAGCAGGCCCGCGATACAGCCGATCAGCGTCGAGCGGGTCATCCGGCGGACCGTCCGGATCAGCAGCAGCACGGTCAGCGTGCCGAACAACGCCGGCATGAACCGCCAGCCGAACGGCGTCATCCCGAACAGCTGCTCACCGGCCGCGATCATCCACTTGCCGACCTCGGGGTGCACGGTCAGGCTCGGGGTGTCCTTGAAGACGTCCAGGTTGCCCGCCAGGATCGCCTTGTCGGCGGCCCCCTCGGGCTGGTCGATGAACTGCCGTGCGTAGCCGAACCTGAGCAGGCTGTAGGCGTCCTTGGCGTAGTACGTCTCGTCGAAGACGAACTTCACCGGGTTGCTCAGGTTCCAGAACCGCAGCACACCGGCCACCAGCGTGATCGCCAGGGTGGCGATCCACCCGCCGTCGAAGTCCCGCGGCATCGGCGGGTACAAGCGCTCCTTGAGCGGTGGCAGCCGCCGTCCGAGCACGTCGCGCCCGAGCGTCTCCCGCTCCACGCCGACGTCACTCCGCCGAGCCGTCCCGTCCTCGATCACAGCAGCCACGCCCGCCATCGTACGGACGCCCCGGTCCCACCGCCTCTCCGAGCCCGTGCAGGCGCCTGGGATGATGGCTCGATGAGCGGGCGACTGGTGTTGGCGGGGACTCCGATTGGGGATGTCGGGGATGCGTCGGCTCGGTTGGGGCGGGTGCTCGCGGGGGCCGATGTGGTCGCGGCGGAGGATACGCGGCGGTTGCGGCGGTTGACGGGGGAGTTGGGGATCCAGCTGAGCGGGCGGGTCGTCAGCTACTTCGAGGGGAACGAGCGGGAGCGGACGCCGGAGCTGCTGCAGGCGCTGCTGGACGGGCAGACCGTGGTGGTGGTGACGGACGCCGGCATGCCGAGCGTGTCCGACCCCGGGTACCGGCTGGTGGCGGCCGCGATCGACGCCGACATCCCGGTGACCGCCGTACCGGGCCCGTCCGCCGTACTGACGGCGCTGGCGCTGAGCGGGCTGCCGGTGGACCGGTTCACGTTCGAGGGGTTCCTGCCGCGGAAGCCGGGTGAGCGCGGCCGGCGGCTCGCGGAGCTGAAGGACGAGCCGCGGACGATGGTGTTCTTCGAGGCGCCGCACCGGCTGACCCAGTCGCTGGAGGCGATGGCCGAGGCGTTCGGCGCGGACCGGCGTACGGCGGTGTGCCGCGAGCTGACCAAGACGTACGAAGAGGTGAAGCGCGGACCGATCGACGAGCTCGTGACCTGGTCGAAGGAGGGTGTCCGCGGCGAGATCACCGTGGTCGTGGCCGGGGCCGACCCGCACCAGGTGATGACGCCCGCGGACCTGGCCCGGGAGGTGGCCGTGGACGAGGAAGCGGGCACGCCGCGCAAACAGGCGATCGCCGACGTCGCGAAGCGCTTCAACGTCCCGAAACGGACCGTGTACGACGCCGTACTCGCCGCTCGGGACCCCGGTCAATAGCACTGGCGCGCGCCACTACCCTTTAACCATGTCCGAGAAGGCCTATTACGTCACCACCCCGATCTACTACGTCACGGCCGCGCCGCACATCGGCAGCGCGTACACGACGGTGGCCGGGGACGTCCTGACCCGCTGGCACGCCCAGCGCGGCGAGCGCAAGTGGTACCTGACGGGTACCGACGAGCACGGCGAGAAGGTGATGCGCAGCGCGCAGGCCCAGGGCATGACGCCGAAGGAGTGGACCGACAAGCTCGTCGAGGAGGCCTGGAAGCCGGCCTGGGTGGACGTCGACATCGCCTACGACGACTTCATCCGGACCACCGAGCAGCGGCACACCGAGCGGGTCCGCGAGTTCTGGCAGACGCTGTACGACAAGGGCGACGTCTACAAGGGCGAGTACGAGGGCCTGTACTGCGTCGGCTGCGAGGAGTTCAAGCTGCCCGCGGACATCCGCACCGACGACGACGGCACCCAGCGCTGCATGATCCACGGCACCGAGCTCGAGACCGTCTCGGAGACCAACTACTTCTTCCGGCTCTCGGCGTACGCCGACAAGCTGCTCGAGCTGTACTCGGAGCAGCCCGACTTCGTCGCGCCGGCCAGCGCCCGCAACGAGGTGATCGCGTTCGTCAAGCAGGGCCTGCAGGACCTGTCGATCACCCGGTCCACGTTCGACTGGGGCATCCCGGTCCCGTGGGACGAGGACCACGTGCTGTACGTGTGGATCGACGCCCTGCTGAACTACGTGACCGCCGCGGGCTACGGCACCGACCCGGAACGGTTCGAGCAGCTGTGGCCGGCGGACGTGCACCTGGTCGGCAAGGACATCCTGCGGTTCCACGCGGTGATCTGGCCGGCGATGCTGATGGCGGCCGGGCTCGCCGTCCCGAAGCAGGTCTTCGCGCACGGCTGGCTGCTGGTCGGCGGCGAGAAGATGAGCAAATCCAAGCTGACCGCGATCGCGCCGAAGGAGATCACCGACCACTTCGGCTCCGACGCCTTCCGGTACTACTTCCTGCGGACGATCCAGTTCGGGTCCGACGGCTCGTTCTCGTGGGAGCACCTGAGCGCGGTCTACACCTCCGAGCTCGCCAATGGCCTCGGCAACCTGGCCAGCCGGATCGCGGCGATGGTCGGCAAGTACTTCGACGGCGCGCTGCCGGAGCCGACCGACCACGGGCCCGCGGAGCAGGCGCTGGCCGACAAGCTCGCGCAGACCGTGGCGACCGCGGACAAGGCGCTCGACACGCTCGCGTTCCACGACGCGCTGGCCGCGATCAACGACCTGGTCGGCGCCGTGAACGGGTACGTCACCGAGCAGGAGCCGTGGAAAGTCGCGAAGGACGAGGCCCGCCGCGACCGCCTCGCGACGATCCTCTACAGCGCCGCCGAGGTGCTGCGTGCGGTCGCCGTACTGCACAACCCGACGATGCCGAAGACGTCCGCGAAGCTGTGGACGCTGCTCGGCGCCGAGCCGAAGCTCGGCGCCCTGAAGGACCAGCGCATCCAGGACGCCGCCGGCTGGGGCCAGCTCCCGGCCGGCGCCGTCCTGACCAAGGGCGAGGCACTTTTCCCCCGCCTCGAGGAAAGCTGAGCTGCGACGGGGTGCGGCTGATCCGCCGCACCCCGTCGCGGTTGTTCAGAGCCGAGTGATCGCGCCCGGCAGACCGGTCTCCCAATGGGCCGGCAGGAACATCCGGGCTTGGTTCCGGCAGGGCCCGTAACAGATCGAGCAGCGGCCGAAGTCGCAGCCGAACAAGCCCCAGACCCCTTGCGGCTGCGGCAGTTCCCACCGGCGCGCCGTCATCGGGACCTTGCAGTGCAGGCAGCGCGGTTTCGAGACCGGCCCGTTCAGTGGCGGCGGTACGGCCGGGACGGTGAAGAGTCGTCGTACGGCGCCCCAGACCGCACGCATGATCCTGATCGGCAGCGGTCCGACCACGAGCCGGATCTCCGGTCCGACCGGAAGATCCTGCGCTGCCGGACGATGCTGATCTGCCGAACGATGCTGAACTGCCGAACGATGCTGAACTGCCGAACGATGCTGGGCTGCCGGACGTACCGGCACCGGGCTGCGGTAGGCGCCCGGGTAGCGACGCGGCCGGCTGCCTGTGGGCTCCGGCGGTCGTCCTGGTGTCCTGTTCATTGATCCCCCTCCGAACAATGACCTGTCCGGTCCGATCGTCCGGCGCGTGTGCCGCGCGGAGGAATCCGGGCAGATGTTCGTACAAACCCGTACGGCGGCCATACCGTCCGCGCCCGGCGTCAGGTAACGTCGTGATCACTCCCAGTGGGAGTGTGGCTTTGAGGGGGGCCGCGATGGGGGACGATCGTTTGATCGAGCCGCGGAAAGCTTCACCGGATCACATCCAGACCCGGGGTCAGTTGGCCGACGAGCTCACGGCACTGCGAATGCGCGCGGGACTGACCGTGCGGGACATCTCCAGGGCCATCAATCATTTGCAGCCGCACAGCACGATCGGCGAATGGTTCGCCGGTCGCAGTGTGCCGTCGAACAGCTCGCAGGCGCTGTACGTCGAGGTGCTGCGCGCCTGCGGCGTCACGTCCGACGAGGAGATCGAGCGCTGGCTCGACGCGCGCCGCCGGATTCGGCAACTGCCCGGTCCGAAAGGCGGTACGACGCCGTACCGCGGGCTGATGGCTTTCCAGCCGGAGGATGCGGAGTGGTTCTTCGGACGGGAGGCACTGACCGAGCAGATCGTCGGCGAGATCATCGCCCGGCACGCGGACGGTGGCGGACTGCGGACCGTCGTCGGTGCGTCGGGATCCGGGAAGTCGTCGTTGCTGCGGGCCGGGGTGATACCCGCGGTGAGCACCGATGCCGCACCTGGACGACCGGCCTGGCCGGTCGTTTTGCTGACTCCGGGGGCGACGCCGGTCCAGCAACTGGCGACGGCGCTCGCCGCCGGGACGCGGGTCGCTGCGAGCGAGGTCGCCGAGCGGATCCGGTCCGATCCGGCGACCGGTCTCGCCGATCAGGTCGCGATGTTCGTCAGCGCGGCGCGCACCGTGTCGCCGGGACGCGGGGTTCCGGTTCCGGCACCGGATCGGCTGCTGATCGTGGTCGACCAGTTCGAGGAACTGTTCACGATGTGCGCGGACGAAGCGGAACGCCGTACCTTCGTCACCGCGCTCGCCGCGGCTGCGCGGCGGCCGGTGCTGCCGCACGAGCCGTCGCTGTCGGCGCTGGTCGCGACCGTCGTCGTGCTGGGCCTGCGGGCCGACTTCTACCCGCAGGCGTTGCGCCATCCCGAGCTCGCGGCCGCGTTGCAGAGCGCCCAGGTGGTGGTCGGTCCGCTGACCGAGCGCGAATTGCGGCGCGTGATCGCGGAGCCCGCGCTGCGCGCGAGCCTGCAGTTCGATCACGGCTTGCTCGAATTGCTGGTCAGGGATGCCGCCGCGGGATCGGCACCGCCGGGAGTCGCCGCGTGGCAGGCGAGCGCACTGCCGTTGCTGTCCCATGCCTTGCTCAGCACCTGGCAGCGCTCGGAGCGCGGCCGGATGACGACGCGCGGATACCTGGCGACCGGCGGGATCCGGGGGGCCGTCGCGGAGACCGCGGAGGCGGTGTACGGCGAGCTGACGCCGGAGCAGCAGGCCCTCGCGCGGCGGATGTTCGCGCGGTTGGTGAATCTCGGCGACGACGCCACGGTCAGCCGTCGCAAGGTCGTCCGTGCCGACCTCGAGGGCAGCGGTGAGCTGGACGACCTGATCGAGTACTTCGTCGCGGCCCGGCTGCTCACCCGGGACGCGGACACCGTCGAGATCAGCCACGAGGCACTGATCACCGCGTGGCCACGGCTGCACGAGTGGATCGACAGCGACCGCGACGGGATCGTCCGGCACCGCCGGCTCGCCGATGCCGCCGTCCAGTGGCGCGACCTCGATCGGGATCCGGATTCGCTCTACCGGGGTGGACGACTGCAGGGTGTCCGCGACTGGGTGAGTCCCGACGGCGCCGTGGCGATCGGCCGGCACCTGAACGCGCTCGAGACCGAATTCCTCACCGCGAGTCTGGAGGCGGAGCGTTCGGCGCAGCGGGCCGGCCGGCGCCGCACCCGCCGGTTGCAGGAGTTGATCGCGGCGCTGACCGCGCTCGCTGTGGTCGCGGCGGGGTTGGCCGGGTATGCGCTCTGGAAGCGTCGTACCGCCGACCGCGAGCGGGATCTGGCGATGTCGCGGCAGGTCGCCATGACAGCGGATCGATTGCGCGCGACCGACCCGGCGCTCGCGGCCCGGCTGTCGCTGGCGGCGTACCGCATCGCTCCGACGGTCGAGGCGCGGTCGAGCCTGCTCGACGCGACCGGATCGCCTGCGGTGACGAGGATTGTGCGTCCGTCGAAGGGTGCGCAGAACATCGTCCTCAGCCCGGACGGGCGGACGATGTATGCCGCCGGCACCGGTCCGAGTGACACCACCGTGCTGGCGTGGAATCTGAGCGAGCGGGCCCATCCGCGGCTGGTCGGCCCGCCGCTGACCGGTCATACGCTGCCGGTGTTCGGTACGGCGGTCAGTCCCGACGGACGCACTCTCGCGACCGGCGGTCGCGACCAGACAGTGCGCCTGTGGGACGTTTCCGACCCGCTGGCTCCGGTCGCGCTCGGCGTACTGCCCGGAGGTCCGGCCGGTACGGTCTACTCGCTGGCGTTCGCGCCGGACGGGCGGACGCTCGCCGCGGGCAGTTCTGGACGGGTGGTGCGGCTGTGGAGGGTGGACGATCCGGCGAAACCTGTCCTGTTGACCACGTTGCCGGCCTTGAACGGCTACGTGCAGAGCGTCGCCTCCGACGGTACGGGTCTGCTCGCAGCGGGCGATGCGACCGGCGGGCTGTCCTTGTGGGATGTCGCCGACCCTGCACGTCCGCGGCTGCTGAGCCGGACCCAGGCCGGTTCCGACCAGATCAACGTCGTGAGTTTCGTACCGCGGAAGCGCGAGTTGATGATCGGTGGCACGAAAGGTCTGTTCCAGCACTGGAACGTGAGCAAGCCGCATGCACCGACCAAGCTGCCGTTGCAGCTAGCGGTGCCGGACAACTGGGTGAACTCGGTTGCCATCAGTCCGGACGGTCGACGCGTCGCCGTCGGCAGCTCGGACAACGTCGCGCAGGTATGGGACGTGTCGAACGGCGCTCAGCTGATCGCGACCCTGCCGCACGCCGAGCCGGTGTCCTCGGTGGCCTTCATCGACGCCGGGCGCACCGTGGTGACCTCCGGATCCGACGGTGTCGCTCGGCTCTGGTCGATTCCCGGGCCGGTGATTTCGGGGCCGACGGCAACCGTTGCGACGACCGCGTTCACTCCGGACGGGCAGATGCTGGCTGCCTTCGGTGGAGCAGCCTTCCTGATGAACGTCACGCAGTCCCGGACGCCGGTCGCCTGGGCGCCCGGCCTGACCTCGCCGTTGCCGGACGAACCACTGGCCGGCGCCGGCGCGCTGAGCCCGGACGGGAAGACCGTTGCGGCCGGGACCACGGTGAACTCTGTCCTGCTGTGGGACGTCAGCAATCCGGTGCGGCCGAAGGCCCTCGGGCCGCCGCTGAAGGGTCCGGCCGCGGTGGTGGAGTCGCTGACGTTCACACCCGACGGCACCGTCCTGATCGCAGGTGCCGACGACGGAAAGGTGCACCTGTGGGATGTCAGTGATCCGGCGCGTGCAACTGCACTCGGGGTCGCACCAGGTGCCGACGGCAACTATGTGTACATGGTGGCCGTCAGCCCGGACGGGACGACCCTGGTCGGGGTGACGGCCGACGGCATGATCCGGCTCTGGGACATCCGCGATCCACGGCGGCTGCGCGAGTTCCCCTCGGTGAAGGGCTCTCCTGACCTGTTGTTCTCGGTTGCGTTCAGCCGCGACGGCAGGGTGCTCGCGACCGGGAGCGCCGACGGCACGGTGCAGCTCTGGGATGTCACGGACCCGGCGGCGCTGAAACCGATCGGTGCCGCATTGCAGGGGCCGGACGGCACCGTCACCGCGGTGGCGTTCGGCCCGGACGGTCACACGCTCGCGGCGAGCGCGCGCAGTGGCCAGGTCTGGTTCTGGGACATCGGCACGCCGGCCCGTCCGACGACGGTCGCGATCCTTTCGGCGTCGAAAGCTGCCGTCTGGGCGATCGGTTTCAGTCCGGACGGGCATACGGTCGTCACCGGTGGCTCGGACCGCACGGTACGGCTGTGGGAAACGGATCCGGCGCGGGCCGCCGAACTCACCTGCGCCGCCGGTGGCGACCCGGTGTCCGCGGACGAGTGGACCAAGTACCTCCCCGGTGTGCCGTACGAGCCGGTCTGTTGACGTTTTTCTACAAACGTGGACGGGGGTGGTCGGCGTACTGTCGTCGTGAGAGAGGTGATCACGATGACGCGGTATGTAGCCGTGGCCGAGATCGACATCGACGCGCCGCCGTCCCGGGTGTGGGACGCCCTGACGGAACCTGAATCGCTCAAGGAGCTCTGGTTCGGGGCCGAGGTGAAGACGGACTGGCAGCAGGGCAGCCCGATCACCTGGAGCGGCGAATGGGAGGGCAAGCCCTACCAGGACAAAGGCGAGATCCTCCAGGTCGAGCCGCACCGCCTGCTCAAGCTGACCCATTTCAGCCCGCTCACCGGCCAACCCGACGTACCCGAGAACTACCACACCCTCACCTACACGCTGACCGGCAACACCCACCTGAAACTCGAACAGGACAACAACACCAGCGAGGACGAGGCCACCCACTCCGAACAGATGTGGAACCAACTCCTCGCCAAGCTCAAGCAGACCGCCGAAGCCCAGGCCTGACGCCTCAGCGCGTGGATCCCAGCGCTCCACGAAGTTCACCCCGGCCGGGATCTCGACGCAGTCCGTCGAGGTCCAGCCGCGGGTCAGTGTCGGGAAGTCCGGCACGTCCGGGTGGTAGCGCGGCATCCCGGTGCCGGTATCAGGGCCGCTGCCGGTTGTGGCGCGGCGGCAATCGGTTGTGGCGCGAGGGCTTCCGGTGGTGGTGTGGCGGCGGTCTGGCTGGGCAGCGCGGGGCCCCACCACCAGGCCGAGCGCGGCCAGAAGCGTTGTCAGGCGGAACTTCCTGCTCATCGGCTGCTCCTGTCATCGGGCGAAACCGCAACGCAACGTACTGCGCTCCGGACCGGCGCGAACATGTCCGCACCTGCTGACTTCCTGCACAATCCGGCTGGCGTGTTCAGCAACGCCCATCCGGGCGATGGTTTGTGTGACTGCTGACGGGTTATCGGGCGGTAGCGGTGAAAGAACCCGCTACTGGTCCTGAGCGGACGACGGCTCGGCGAATGCTGGTGAGGAGCGCGGCTGGGTTCGCCATGGTGTGCCAGGTGACGCGGACCACTTGATAGCCGAGGTCGCGGAGGCGGTCCTCGCGGATCTTCTCCGCGATCAGTGCCTCGCGGGGCGTCGCCGTACTTGACGGCGCCGTCGAACTCGACGATCAGCCCGAACCGCACGAACAGGAAGTCCACTCGCGCGACGAACGTGCCGTTCTCGTCGTAGATCTCGTCCTGCAGGAGTGGTGCCGACAGTCCGAGCCCCGACAGACCGAGCTCTGACAGTGTCACGCGCAGCCATGACTCCCCGACGGACTCGGCCCGGCCGTCGGCGAATTCGACCGCACGCTGCGCCGTCCGGATGCCGGAACGTCGGGCGAACCTTTCGAGCGCGTCAGCAAGCTCCGGTGGGGTGGCGATGCCCAGCCGCAGCGACTGGTCGACGACGGCAACGGCTGTCGGATAACCCGTCGCGCGAGTCGTCTCGACCACGGCCCGGGCGGGCGCGGTCGTGCGCACGCCGCCCAGTTCCGCGATCGCGTCGACCGGCGGACTGGCGGCGTGCTGGCACACCGACCGATCGGAGCGCCCCGCGCCGGCCCGCCTGGTGACGTGCACCCGCTGGAGGTCGAGCTCGGAGACCCGGACACCGTGCAACACCAGTGCCGACTGATGACTCACCACGGCTCGCCCGCGCAGCCGGTGGTAGACCGCTCGCGCTGTGCGGGTGTGCAGCCAGATGGCCCGGTCCCATGGAGGCAGCGCAGCCACGTCCGGGCCGCGGGCGGCGTACGCACCACGGGTGAGGCGCACCCACTGCCCGGACGCCACGTGCCGCCGGAGATCGGCGTCGCAGTACCCCGCGCCGAGCGCGTCTCCCCGCGCGAACCACCCGCCCCGTCGCGCTGCCGTCATTTCCAATTTCCTGTTCATGCCCAAGAAGATGCCGCGAACCGAAGCCCGCCGCGGCAGCCAAATCCAGCCTGTGGAAAGGCGCGCTGGCGGGTTGTGTCGCCGATGCCGTCGTACAACCCGCCAGGGGTGAAAGTAGCCGTTAGTAGGCTGGGCACATGGCTGGTGATGGCGTGGAGGTACAGCGGCCGACTCGGGAGCGGGCTGCGGTGTCGGAAGACGGACGGTCGCGGGATCGGAGCAGGCCGGCGGTACCGGATCCGTTGCCGATGAGCGTGGTCGACGCGCACTGCCATCTCGACATCGCCGACGGCGAGGACGGGGCGTGGCTCGACCCGGCGGAGGCGATTCGGCTCGCCTCGTCGGTGGGCGTGACGCGGATCGTCCAGGTCGGTTGCGATCTGCCTGGCGCGGAGTGGGCCGTCGCGGCAGCCGCGCAGTACCCGAACGTGATCGCCGGCGTCGCCCTGCATCCGAACGAGGCGCCGAAACTGAAGGCCGCCGGCGAACTGGACAGCGCACTGGCCGAGATCGAGCGGCTCGCGAACAGCTCGGAGAAGGTACGGGTCGTGGGGGAGACCGGGCTCGACTACTTCCGGACCGGCGAGGACGGGCGCGCCGCGCAGCACGAGTCGTTCGCGGCGCACATCGAGCTGGCGAAGCGGCTCGGCAAGACGCTGATGATCCACGACCGCGTCGCGCACGACGACATCCTGCGCACCCTGGACCGCGAGGGTGTACCGGACCGGCTGGTGATGCACTGCTTCTCCGGCGACACCGAGTTCGCGCGCGAATGCGTGAACCGCGGCGCGTACCTGAGCTTCGCGGGCGTGGTCACGTTCAAGAACGCCCAATCGTTGCGCGACGCCCTCGCCGTCACGCCCCTCGACCGCATCCTCGTCGAGACCGACGCGCCGTACCTGACGCCGTCGCCGTACCGCGGCAAGCCGAACGCGTCGTACCTGATCCCGCACACCGTCCGCAAAATGGCCGACGTCCTGAACATCTCCGTCGCCGAGCTCTGCGAAGCCCTCAACACCAACGCCAACGAAGCCTTCGGAGGCCCCTGGTGACCGTCGGGTACGACGAGGTGAAAGAGCAGGTTCGTAGGCTCGCCGAATCGCTGCAAGGTGCCGACGAAGCCACGATCACCGCGGAGGTCGAGCGGTTGGAGGGGTTGGCCGAGCAAATCCCGGACGAGCGATCACGCGCGCTGGCGCTGATCAGGGTGCGGAAGCTCCCCGACCTGGTCCGTGGCCCTCAGCCGGGCAACAGCCCGCAGTACCGGCGGGCTGCGAACCTCGTGACGCAGGTCGTCAACGACCAGGGCACACCGGCAGAACAGGTCGAGCATGCGGAGCGCGCGATCACCGAGATCGGCGAGCTCGCTCGCCAGGCACCGCAGCGGGAGCGGGGCACGATCCTGCGGATGAACTCGACGCTGAAGCGCCTGATCGAGCGCCGTCGGCGTGAAAGTGCGGACCGCGAGGCGTGACCGACGTCGAGATCTCGCCGGATTCCTGGGAGTACCGGCTGGTCGCCGCGGTCGTGATCGCCGTCGACCAACGGTTCGGTGGTACCGCGGCCAAACCCATCACCCGCTGGACCGGCATATTGCTCGAGGAGCCCGACCCGGGCTTCCTCGGGACGGCGGGCGACGACGGCAGCATCTCTGTGTCGGTGGTCAACGTCCTCGAGCCATTGCGCAGAGCCAGGGATCTCGACCGACCGCTGACCGTGGGCGAGGCGATCGAACTTCGCGATGCAATCGGCACGTTGACGCACGAAGCGGTGCACTTGATGACCGAGTTCGGCGATGCGACAGCACCGGACGCCTATCCGTACGACTCGGCCGCGGAAGCCGATAACGAGGGGCGTACGGAGTACTGGACCCACCTCAACCTGGACGACGTGATCCTCGATGTCTTCCCGGACGCCGGACTGGACCATGTCGTCGACGCTGTGCAGTCACAGACCACCATCGATGCCTACCCCGCCTACACCCCCGCTGTTCGCGCCATCGACCAGGCGTTGGCAGAGCGGAGTGGACTGACCAGCGAGCAGGTCACGCAGAAGCTCTTGCTGGCGGACGACGCCCAGCGGTGGAACGTGGCGGTGGATCTGGTCATCGATGCTCGGCTCGTGAAGCCGGGGCTGATGCCCGAGAGAGATCGCGACGACGTGCGGCGGGAACTTGTCGCACCGTTGCGTCAGGCAATGAGCGGGTTGGAGGCGGTCGAGTCGAGCGACCTGCTCGAGGACGACGAGAAGTCTCTGGCATCGTCGGAGGCCGCTCAGCACGCGATCGCGGGCCTCGATGCCGCGCTCGACCGGGTCGAGCGCCGGTACCGCACCGGCTTGGCCCAGCGATCCCGGCAGCACGCCCTGGACGCCGAGAATCAAGGGGCGCAGCTGTCGCCGGAGTTGCAGCAATTGCGGGCCGTCACAGGCGGGTCGGCACCGGCGGGCGAGGCGGTCAAGGGGCAGACGGATCCGGCAGCGAGGGGGCCGCGTACCAAAGGACCCCGGCACCGGCAGGGTGATCGCGGGTTGTCCGGGCCGTAGAGCGCCGGGAGGCACCTGGTAGACAGGCGGTATGGAGTTCCAGGAGGTTGTGCGGCGGCGGCGGATGGTGCGGAACTTCGAGGCGGGGCGGGAGGTGCCGCCGGACGTCCGGGAGCGGATCCTCGGCAACGGTCTGCGGGCGCCGTCGGGCGGGTTCAGCCAGGGGTGGGCGTTCCTGACGCTGGAGGGCGACGATCGCGAGCGGTACTGGCGGATCGCGGCCGAGAACCCGGACGAGAAGTATGTTGAATGGATCACAGGCCTGCGCCGCGCGCCGCTGCTGATTCTGGCCTTCGCGCACAAGAACGCGTACCTCGATCGGTACTCCGAACCGGACAAGGGCTGGACCGATCGCGACGAGGCGCGCTGGACCGCGCCGTACTGGTACGTCGACACCGGAATGGCCGTCCTGCTGATGCTGCAGACCGTGGTCGACGAGGGCCTGGGCGCCTGCTTTTTCGGGGCTCCTGCGGACAAGGTGGGCCGAGTGCTCAAGGAGTTCGGGGTCCCTGAGGGGTTCGATCTGGTGGGGGTGCTGTCGGTCGGGTACCGGGCCGCGGACAAGCCTTCGCCGTCGCTGAAAAGGGGTCGCCGGACGACCGCCGAAGTGGTCCATCGGGGCCAGTGGGGCCATCACACCGAGTAAGCGGTTCACTACACCATTTTGCGACTCGCCGACCAGAGGATTGGCGCTTCCGCATCATGTTCGTTATGGTCCCGTGATGTTGGCCGGGATCGGGGAAGATTCCGGACAGCACGCCCCTCGGCGTTGACCAGTGCCTCCGTGCCGCCAGCACGGGGCCGCCGGCCGGTGCCTGTGCTGTCCCACCCCGTGCCCGGGTAGCTCTACCTGGGAGCGTTAGTGCGTAAGTCCATCATCGCGGCCGTCGGTGCGACGGCTGCGTTCGCCGTCGTGGGCGGCTCCGTGGCCTATGCCGCGAAGAGCAAGACAGTCAGCCTTTCCGTCGACGGCGAGGTGCGGAAGGTACACACCTTCGGCTCCACCGTGGCAGACGCCCTGAAGGCTGAGAAAGTTCAGGTCGGTGAGCACGACGTCGTCGCGCCGAGCGCCGACGCGAAGCTGAAGGACGGCCAGGAGATCGCCGTCCAGTTCGGCCGCCAGCTGACCGTGAACGCCGACGGCACCAAGAAGTCCTACTGGACCACGGCCGACAGCGTGCACGAGGCGCTGGCCGACCTGGGGCTGCGGTACGACGGCGCCAAGCTGTCCACCAGCCGGAGCGCGCCGCTGGGCCGTCAGGGCCTGGAGCTGACCGTCACCACGCCGAAGACCGTGCAGATCGTGCACCGCGGTAAGACCGTGACGATCCAGTCGCTCGCGCCGACCGTCGGTCAGGCGCTGACCGAGGCCAAGCTGCGATGGGACAAGGACGACCGGATCACCCCGGCCGCCGCGACCCCGCTGAAGGTCGGCGTCAACAAGATCGGCTTCGTGCAGGTCGAGACCAAGTCGGTCACCAAGACCGTGGCCGTCCCGCACGGCACCGCCGAGACGAAGTCGGCGACGCTGCTCGAGGGCACCGAGAAAACCACGGTGAAGGGCACCGACGGCACGAAGGCCGTCACGTACCTGTACACCTACCTCGACGGCAAGCTGACGACCACCAAGGTGGTGTCGGCGAAGGTCGTGAGCAAGGCGGTCGACGAGCAGGTCGTGATCGGCACCAAGCCGAAGCCGAAGGAAACGACCACCACGACGACCACCACCGACACCCCGGACCCGAAGGTCGGCGACACCAGCGCCTGGGACCGGATCGCCGAGTGCGAGTCGGGCGGCAACTGGTCGATCAACACCGGCAACGGGTACTACGGCGGTCTGCAGTTCGACCACGGCACCTGGGCCGCCTACGGCGGTACGGCGTATGCGTACAACGCCCACCAGGCGAGCAAGGCCCAGCAGATCGCGATCGCCGAAAAGGTTCGGGCCGATCGCGGCGGCTACGGCGCGTGGCCGGTCTGCGGCAAGCGCGCCTGATCCGGGGCGGTGCGGCGGAACCCGTCGCTCGCCTGCGAGACTGACGAGGTGACCTCGTCCGATTCACCCACAGCAGCCGGACCGAGACTTCTCGGTCCGGCTGATGTGCGTTCACTGGCCGCATCGCTCGGGGTGCGCCCGACCAAGCAGCGCGGGCAGAACTTCGTCATCGACCCGAACACCGTCCGCCGGATCGTGCGGGCCGCCGACCTGGCGCCCGGCGAGACCGTGCTGGAGATCGGTCCCGGGCTGGGTTCGCTGACGCTGGCGCTGCTCGCGGACGGGCACCAGGTCACTGCGGTCGAGATCGACCCGCTGCTCGCGCAGGCGCTGCCGTCCACAATCGCGTCGTACGCCCCGGAGCAGGCGGGCAGTCTGACCGTCGTCGAGGCCGACGCGATGGACGTGGGCCCGGCCGAGATCGGTACGCCGACCGCGTGCGTGGCCAATCTGCCGTACAACGTCGCCGTACCCGTGCTGCTGCACCTGCTCGAGGTCTCGGACTCACTGCGGCACGGGCTGGTGATGGTGCAGTCCGAGGTCGCGGATCGGCTGGCCGCCGGGCCGGGGTCGCGGACGTACGGCGTACCGTCGGCGAAGGCCGCGTGGTACGCCGAGGTGCGTCGCGCCGGGCCGATCGGACGGAACGTCTTCTGGCCGGCACCGAACGTGGACTCCGGGCTGGTGGCGTTCGAGCGCCGGGACCCGCCGGAGACGGCGGCCAACCGGGAAGAGGTGTTCGCGGTGATCGAGGCGGCGTTCTCGCAGCGCCGCAAGACGATCCGGTCGGCGCTGGCGCGCTGGATCCCGGACCGTGCCCGCCTCGACGCGGTGCTCGAGGCGGCGGGGATCGACCCGCGGGTGCGCGGCGAGGTGCTCGGGATCACCGAGTTCGCCGCGCTTGCGGGAGCCGCGCGCACTGCGTGAGGCACCTCGGCATGCCATAGCCTGTCCGACGTGCCACCTTCTGCTGAGGTCACGGTGCGGGCACCGGCCAAGATCAACCTGGGTCTGTCCGTCGGTCCGCCGCGCCCCGACGGGTTCCACCCGCTCGCCACGGTGTACCAGGCCGTTGCCCTGTACGACGACGTCACCGCCGTACTGCGCAGCGACGACGGCGACGTGTCGGTGGAGGTCGTCGGTGACTTCGCAGACGACGTTCCGACCGACGAGACGAACCTCGCGGTGCGGGCGGCACAGCTGCTGCAGGCCGAGTACGACGTCGACGAGGGCGTCGACCTGACCATCCGCAAGACGATCCCGGTGGCCGGCGGGCTGGCCGGCGGGTCGACCGACGCGGCGGCGACGCTGGTGGCGTGCAACCGGCTCTGGGGGCTGCAGCTGACCCAGACCGAGCTGCAGCATCACGCGGCGGAGCTCGGCAGCGACGTACCGTTCTGCCTGGTCGGGCACACGGCGCTCGGACAGGGGCGCGGCGAACAGGTCACCGAGGTCATGTCCCGCGGGACGTTCCACTGGGTGTTCGCGATCGCCGACGGCGGGTTGTCGACCCCCGAG
Organism: Kribbella sp. NPDC048915; assembly: GCF_040649595.1. Taxonomy (NCBI): domain Bacteria; kingdom Bacillati; phylum Actinomycetota; class Actinomycetes; order Propionibacteriales; family Kribbellaceae; genus Kribbella; species Kribbella sp. NPDC048915. Next base: position 38,720 of record NZ_JBEZFT010000005.1, read on the forward strand.
GTCTACGCCGAGCTGGACCGGCTGCGCCCGCTGCGGCGCGTCGAGCCGCCGGAGGTCCGTCCGGAGCTGCTGTCGGCCCTGCTGACCGGGCAGCCCGGTGCGCTGGCAGTTGCGCTCAGCAACGACCTGCAGCAGGCCGCGCTGTCGCTGCGGCCGGAGCTCGCCGAGACGCTCCAGTTCGGCCTCGACCAGGGCGCACTGGCCGCGCAGATCTCCGGGTCGGGCCCGACCTGCGTGTTTCTCGCTGCCGACAGCCGCAGTGCCGTCGACCTGGCCGTCGAACTGGCCGAATCCGGCCGTTGCCGCATGGTTCGCCAGGCCGAAGGCCCCGTCCCCGGAGCCCGGATCCTGCCGGCCATCATCAGCCGGTAGCTCGCCCGGCTGCCGGAAAACCGTTCGCCATCGGTGGCGGGCGGTGCCAACTTCGCGCTTGTAGTCCGTCCGATGACCAGAGATCAGTGAGCAGACAGGAGACCGGGATGCGCCGCGGATCGATCCACCCCATGGGTACTGATCGCTTCGACGCATTCGCGAGGACTCTTGAACTCCCTGACGATGGGCATTGTGGCGCATGTCGACGCCGGTAAGACCAGCCTGACCGAGCGGCTGCTGTACGCCGCCGGTGTGATCGACCGGGTCGGCCGGGTCGACGACGGGAACACGCAGACCGACTCGATGGACCTCGAGCGGAAACGGGGCATCACGATCCGTTCGGCGGTCGTGGCGTTCCGGCTCGGCGACCTGCCGGTCAACCTGATCGACACTCCCGGGCACTCCGACTTCATCGCCGAGGTCGAGCGTGCTCTTTCCGTCCTCGACGGCGCCGTGCTGGTGCTGTCCGCGGTCGAGGGTGTGCAACCGCAGACACGCCTGCTGATGCGCACGCTGACCCAGCTGCAGATCCCGACGCTGTTGTTCGTGAACAAGATCGACCGGGTCGGCGCGCGGTACGCCGACCTGCTCGCCGACATCCGCCGCCTGCTCACGCCCGCCGCCGTACCGATGGGAACGGTGACGGGTCTCGGAACCCGGGCGGCCCGCTACGTTTCCGCGCCGGCGACCCAGGACCTGGCCGAGGTGCTTGCCGAGCACAACGACGACTTCCTCGAGCGGTACCTGGACGACCCGGACGTCGACCAGGCGTCTGAGCTGCGTCGCCAGGTCGCCGCCGCGCAGGTCCATCCGGTGTACTTCGGGTCGGCGATGACCGGTACCGGCGTACCGGAGCTGATCGACGCGATCCGCCTGTGGTTGCCACGCGCAACCGGATCATCGGAGGATCCCCTGCAGGCAAGGGTTTTCAAAGTCGAGCGCGGCGCGGCCGGGCAGAAGATCGCGTCCGCGCGGGTGGTCGGCGGCGCGTTGACCGCGCGTACTCCGGTGACGGTGCATCCGGTGGACGGCGCCGAGTACCAGGTGCGCCCGAGTGGTTTGGAGGTGTTCGCGGACGGAGCTCGGGTGCGCGCCGAGCGCGTCGAGGCCGGGCAGATCATCGCGCTGCGCGGGCTGAAGAGCATCCGCATCGGCGATCAACTCGGCGTCCGGACGGCGCAGGTGGGTCGGCTGTTCGCGCCGCCGACGCTGGAGACGGTGGTGAGTGCGCGGGACCGGATGAAGCTGTACCAGGCGCTGACGCAGCTCGCCGAACAGGATCCGCTGATCCGGGTCCAGAAGGCCGATGAGATCACGGTGAGCCTGTACGGCGAGGTGCAGAAGGAGGTGATCGCGTCGCTGCTCGAATCGGAGTACGGCGTCGAGGTCACCTTCAGCGAGACCACGCCGATCCACGTCGAGCGGTTGAACGGCGTCGGCTCGGCGATGCGCGACCAGGGGGAGAGTCCGTGGCTGGCCGGAGTCGGGTTTCGCGTCTCGCCGGCCGCAGAGGGTCTGTCGTACGAGCTGCAGGTGGAGCTCGGTGGGCTGCCGCGCGCGTTCCACACCGCGATCGAGGAGACGGTCCGGCAGGCGCTGCGGCAGGGGCTGTACGGATGGGAGATTCCCGACCTACGGGTCGAGGTCACGCATACGTGGTACGACAGCGCCGGCACGGTCGCGGGTGACTTCCGTCGGTTGGTGCCGCTCGTGCTGATGCAGGCGATCGCCGAGGCCGGTACGACGGTGCTCGAGCCGGTGAACCACTTCGAGCTCGACCTTCCGCCGGACAGCATCTCTCGTGTGCTCGCCCACGTCGCCGAACACCGCGGCGTCGTCACCCAGGCGACCGACACCCACCTGGAGGGCACGATCCCCGCGGCGACCACGCACCCCTTCGAGTCCCTGCTCCCGACCCTGACCCACGGCGAGGGACTGCTCGCGACCACCTTCCATTCCTACGCGGAGGTCCCCGGTCCGACGCCCGCCCGCCACCGCACCGACGGCAACCCGCTCAACGAGAAGCAGTACGTCCTCCACCTGAAGCAGGGGTAGGCGAGGTCAGCACCTGGACGATCCTGGCACGGGGGCCGGCGTCGGATACCCTGGGGCGCGTTATGGCGGTATCTAACTTGGTCAATCTGGAAGCTGTCTCCAAAGGCTTCGGGACCCGCACCCTCCTCGATTCGGTCAGTCTCGGCGTAGGCCGTGGTGAGCGCATCGGCGTGGTCGGGCGCAACGGCGACGGCAAATCGACGCTGTTGCAGGTCCTGGCCCGGCGGGAGGAGCCCGACAGTGGCCGGATCACCCACAACCGTGACCTCCGGCTCGGCTACCTCGGGCAGAGCGACGAGCTCGACCCCGAGCAGACCGTGCTGCACGCGGTGCTCGGCGACGTCGAGACCTACACCTGGGCGGCCGATCCACGCGCACGCTCGGTGATGGAGCACCTGCTCGGCGAGGTCGACCACAATGCGCCGGTCAGCAGCCTGAGTGGTGGTGAGCGCCGCCGGGCGTCGCTGGCGAGGCTGCTGCTGACCGACGTCGACCTGCTGATCCTGGACGAGCCGACCAACCACCTCGACATCGAGGCGGTCAGCTGGCTCGCCGAGCACGTCGTGGACCGGGCGGGCGCATTGATCGTCGTGACCCACGACCGCTGGTTCCTGGACGCGGTCTGCACCGACACCTGGGAGGTGCAGGGCGGGCGCGTCACGTCGTACGACGGTGGCTACGCGGCGTACGTCCTGGCCAAGGCCGAACGCGCCCGGACCGCCCAGGTGACCGAGACGAAGCGGCAGAACCTCCTGCAGAAGGAGCTTGCCTGGCTGCGTCGGGGCGCCCCGGCCCGGACCAGCAAACCGAAGTTCCGGATCGAGGCCGCGAACGCCCTGATCGCGAACGAGCCGCCGCCGCGTGACCAGCTCGCGCTGTCTCAGCTGGCGACCGCGCGGCTCGGCAAGGACGTCATCGATGCCGAGGACGTCAGCCTGAGCTTCGGCGACCGGCCGATGCTGTCGCACGTCACGTTCCGGCTCGGCCCGGCCGACCGGATCGGGCTGCTCGGTCCGAACGGCGCCGGCAAGACCACGTTCCTCAAGGTCCTCACCGGCCAGCTCGCCCCGGATCGCGGGCGGGTCAAGCTGGGCAAGACGGTCCGGATCGCGAACCTGTCGCAGACCCTCGACGAGGTCGACGGCACGGTGACGGTGCTCGACCACATCACCGCGATCCGCCGTACGGCGGCGCTCGCCGGCCGGGGTGGTGAGCTGACCGCGTCGCAGCTGCTCGAGCGGTTCGGGTTCACCGGGGACAAGCTGACCACGCGGATCTCGGACCTGTCCGGCGGCGAGCGGCGGCGGCTGCAACTGCTGCGCATCCTGCTCGACGAGCCGAATGTGCTGATCCTGGACGAGCCGACCAACGACCTGGACGTCGAGACGCTGACCGTGCTCGAGGATTTCCTCGACAGCTGGCCGGGCGTGGTCGTCACGGTCACCCACGACCGCTACTTCCTGGAGCGCGTGAGCGACATGGTTTACGCGATCATGGGCGACGCCCACGTGCGTCACCTGCCGCGCGGCGTCGACCAGTATCTCGAGGAACTCGCCACCGGAATTCCCCGGCGCGCAACGAATACCGCCGTACCGCCGACGACCGCCGAGGTGTCCGGTGATTCCGGAAATGGCGAAGTGGTTGAACGTCCGACCGTTGACGCGGCAGCGGCCCGCGCGGCGAAGAAGGACCTGAACCGGATCGAGCGGCAGCTCGCGAAGCTCACCGAGGCCGAGGCGAAGCTGCACGATCAGCTGGCCGCGAACGCGAGCAACTACGAGCGGCTCGCCGAGCTCGACGCCGAATTGCGCAAGCTCGCCGACGAGCGCGGCGAGCTGGAGATGGCCTGGTTCGAAGCGGCCGAGCGCGCGGAAGCCTGACGGGCAAGGGCTGAAGCCGTGCAAGCCGAAGGGGTGACCTGATCGGTGAGTCTCGGCGTCCCCTCCGATCCCCTGTGATTCGGAGGGGACACCGAGCTCCTGGGTGAGCGGGCCCCGTGCCGGCCGGCGTTGTTCGGGCCCCGAGCCCCGGACACCGCGCGGCCGCATTCGGCGGACCACCTCTTGCCGCCGAAAGTCACCGTTCTCTGACGATTTGTAGTCGATCAACCACCGACGGTGACGACCCTAGTAGTGGTCCGATCCGGTGTCGATAGTCGACCGCTACAGCAATCTCACGATCTCGTTGCAACTAGCAACGATCGGATCGGGGGAGAAGTGACGGGTCGTCTTTTCGGATAATTCCGCGGCATTTCCGCCGGTGCTTTGACCGGGTCGGCGCAGCGCTTTCCCGCGCGGCTCGACCGTGGATTTGGTCAGTGCTTTTCGAGGTCGAACGGGCGGACCAGTTCGCGCAGGATCTTGGCGATCTTCTGTTGGTCGCGCTCACTGACGCCGCCGAGAAGGGTGCGCTCGTGGGTGAGCAGATCGGCCATCGCGGCGTCCACCTTGTCCCGGCCGGCGGGGGTCAGTTGCACCAGCACACCGCGGCGGTCGTGCGGGTCCGGCAGGCGCTCGACCAGGCCGCGCGCGGCCAATCGATCGACCCGATTCGTCATGGTGCCGGAGGTGACGAGGGTTTCCTTGAGCAGTTTGCCGGGGGACAGTTGGTACGGCGCGCCCGCCCGCCGGAGCGCGGCCAGTACGTCGAACTCCCACGACTCGAGGCCGTGGGTGTCGAACGCCTGACTGCGTGCGCGGTCGAGGTGCCGCGCCAGCCGGCTGACCCGGGACAGCACCTCCATCGGCGCCACGTCGAGGTCGGGCCGCTCCCGCCGCCACGCCTCGATCAGCCGATCGACCTCGTCCTCCATGGCTCGAGGGTACTCATCAAGACTCTTGACATCAAGACAACTCCGGTGGTTAGAGTATCTCGACATCAAGATAAATTGCTCAGAGAGGTGAAGATCGATGCGCACGTCACCGGTGTGGAGTCCCCAGCAGTACGGCACGTACGCCGACGAGCGCGCGCGGCCGTTCCGGGATCTGGTCGAGCGCGTCCACGCGACCGACGTACGGTCCGTCGTCGACCTCGGGTGCGGCCCGGGCGCCTTGACCGCGACGCTGCGCGAGGTCTGGCCGGAGGCGATGATCCGCGGGATCGACAGCTCACCGCAGATGCTCGAGGCCGCCGCGCAGTACGCCGACGACCACCTGACGTTCGAGCTCGGCGACGTCCGCGAGTGGACCGGGTCCGACGCCGACGTGATCGTCACCAACGCGACCCTGCAGTGGGTGCCGGAGCAGCTCGACCTGCTGCCCGGGTTCGTCCGGGCGCTGCGCCCCGGCGGGTGGCTGGCGATCCAGATTCCCGGCAACGGCGATGCGCCGTCGCACGCGATCCTCCGCGAGCTCGCGGGCACCCCGCCGTACGCCGAGTACGCGAAGGACGCCTCGCTGCGCCCTGACGTACCGGGTCCGGCGGAGTACGTCGATGCACTCAGTGCGGAAGGGTGCGTGGTGGACGCCTGGGAGACGACGTACTTCCATCTGCTGTCCGGCGACAACGCCGTCCTCGAATGGGTGAAGGGCACCGGCGCGCGGCCGGTTCTGCAGTCGCTGCCGGACGACCTGCGGGTGCGGTTCGAGGCGGAGTACGGCGCGCGGCTGGCGGCGGCGTACCCACAGAAGGAGTACGGGACGCTGCTGCCGTTCCGCCGGATCTTCGCGGTTGCTCAGAAGAGGGGATGAGAATGCGACTCGACCATGTGCAGGTGTCGTGTCCGCGCGGTGGCGAGGACGTGGCGCGGGCGTTCTACCGGGACGCGCTCGGGATGACGGAGGTGGCGAAGCCGGAGCTGCTGAAGTCGCGCGGCGGGTGCTGGTTCCGGGCCGGCGCGGCGGAAATCCATGTCGGCGTGGAGGAGGGGTTCACACCGGCGAAGAAGGCACATCCGGCGCTGGCGGTCGACGACCTGGACGCGCTGGCCGCCAAGCTGATCGATCTGGGGTACCCGGTGACCTGGGACAACGAGACGATCCCGGGCCGCCGGCGGTTCCACACCGCCGACGGCCACGGGAATCGCGTCGAGATCGTCTGACCGCGGGCCCTTTCGACAGGACGTGTCCCTTCCCGAGCACCGCGCTCACGCTCACCCGAGCACCTCGCCCCGGCGATCTGACGGACACGTCCTGTCGAAAGGGCACACCTAGCGGCTCATTCGGTCGCGAGGGCGCCGGCCGGTGCGACCTTGGCCGCGCGGCGGGCGGGCAGCAGCGAGGCGAGCAGCCCGGCCACCGCGGCGACGGCGGCGATGACGATCAGTAGCGTCCCGGGGACTGCGTACTCGACGACGCCGTCGGCCGTCTGGCCGCCCATCAGGGCGCTGGTCCCGGTCCAGCCGTAGATCAGGCCGAGCGCGATCCCGAGGCCGGCCGCGACCAGCGCCATCAGCAGCGACTCGACCGCGAGCATCCGGCGCAACTGGCGGCGGGACAGGCCCATCGCCCGCAGCAGTGCGTTCTCCCGGGTCCGCTCCAGCACTGACAGGCTGAGCGTGTTGCCGACGCCGACCAGCGCGATCAGCACCGAGACCCCGAGCAGCCCGACCGCGACGATCAGCAGGACGTTGAAGACCTTCGTGTAGCTGGTCCGCTCCGCCAGTCCGCCCTGGACGGACAGTTCCTTGACGGTCGGGATCGACTGCTCGACCGCATCGATCACCGCCGAGCCGTCCGCGTCCGGGTCGGACGCCAGCCAGAACCCGGTCACCGGCGCGTTCGGCGCCAGCTTCGCCAGGTCGGTCTTCGCGACGGTGACCGGATCGAGGCCGTTGCCGCGCTGGGCGGTCAGGGTCAGCTTGTGCCGCCCGGACACGATCGTCACCGGGCTCCCCGGCTGGAGTTCCAGCATCCGCATCGTCGGCGGATCGAGCAGCGCCGTGCCCGGCTTGAGCTGCTCGGCCAGCGACGGGTTGTGGATCACCGAACCGGCCGCGGCCGGGTCGATCCCGGTGATCTCGACCTCCTGATCGCCGGACTTCACCAGCACCTTGCTGATCGGGACGACCTGGGTGATGCCTTTGATGTCACGCAGCTGCTGCTCGGCGCTCGGCGGCATCTTCTCCTGGTAGGTCTGCACCATCAGATCGACCGGGTACTGCCCGTCCATCGACACGTCGAACGTCTTCTGCACCGACGCGATCCCGACGCAGGTGAGGCTGATCAGCGTGACGCCGATGAGTAGCGCCGACGTGGTGGCCGCCGTACGGCGTGGGTTGCGGACCGCATTCGCGACGGCGATCCGGGCCGGTACGCCGCCGCGTGCGGGCAGTGCGCCGATCAGCCGGATCAGTGCCGGCACCACCAACGATCCGACCGCGAGTACGCCGAGGAACGAGATCGCACCGCCCGCGACACCGATCAGTACGTCGTTCAGCAGCGCACCGCCCGCGAGGAGCCCACCGCCTCCGAGGAGGAGCAGGAAGCCGAGGATCAACCGCAGTACGCCGGCCCTCGTCGATGCAGTCGGAGCGGTCTCGGGGCGGAGCGCGGCCAGCGGCGCCACCTTGGTCGCCCGCCGCGCCGGTACGACGGCCGCCAGTACGGTGACCGCGATGCCCACGAGCAGTGGGGCGAGGAGCGCCACCGGGCTGAGGTGCAGCGGCAGCGGCGGGATACCCCAGTCGAACTCGCGCGACAACGCCAGGCCCAGCGCGGACAGCGCGACTCCGAACACGACGCCGATCGCCGACGCGATCGCGCCCACCACGGTGGCTTCCGCGAGCACCGAGGAGAACACCTGCCGGCGGGAGGCGCCGACGCAGCGCAGCAGCGCCATCTCACGGGTGCGCTGGGCGATGACTATCGTGAACGTGTTGCCGATCACCAGACAGGCGACGAACAACGCGATCACCGCGAACATCCCGAACACGCCGCCGAGGACGTCGATGCCGTTGGTCCAGCTCTCGACCTCGTGCTGGATAAAGGCTTCGCCGGTGAAGGTCTGCAGGCCGGACGCGACCACCGCCTGCGCCGCGTCGGCGAGCTGCTGCTGGCTGACGCCGGGCTTCCCCGCGAGCGCGATCGCCCGGGTGAACGCCTCGGGCTCGAAGATCCGGACCGCTTCCGGCGTGGCGACCGCCGCCGCGGACCCGACGTACTTGGAGTCGTCGACCAGGCCGACCACCTTGACCGTCCACGACTTGTCGTCGTACGAGCTGATCCGCAGCGTGTTGCCGATCGCGACGTGGTGCTTGGCGGCCATCCGGGCCGGGAGCGCGATCTCGTTCGTTGCGGTCGGCAACCGGCCGGACGAGGTACCGGGGCCGGCGATCTCCGTGCTCTCGTAGCGCGCGTCGATCGGGATCGTGGTCGGCCGGACCAGGTCCGGGAACGAGGCCCGTAGGTACGCCGTGGTGAGCGTGACGACCGACGCGGCCTCGGGAAGCTTCTGGGCCTTCGTGATGTCGGCGGGGGAGATGGTCGCGTTGTTCGGGGTGACCACGGCGTCGACGCCCCGGTACTGCGCGCCGATCGTCTCGTCGACGCCGTGCGACGCGGACGCGTGCACGATCATCGCCAGCGAGCCGAATCCGACCCCGAGAACGATCGCCAGACAGGCGGCGACCAGCCGGCCCACGTGGGCGCGGAGCGAGGAAAGCAGCGAGCGGCGCACGTCACGCCCCCAGCTGACGCAGCGCGTCGAGAACGCTCTCCGGGGTCGGCTGCTGCAGCTCGCCGGCCAGCTTGCCGTCGGCAAGCATCACGACGCGGTCCGCGTACGACGCCGCGAGCGGATCGTGGGTCACCATCACCACCGTCTGACCGAACTCGCGCACCGAGCGGCGCAGGAAGCCGAGCACCTCGGCGCCGGAGCGGGAGTCCAGGTTGCCGGTCGGCTCGTCGGCGAACACGACCTCCGGTCGGCCGACCAGGGCGCGCGCCACCGCGACCCGCTGCTGCTGACCGCCGGACAGCTCCGACGGGCGGTGCGTCAGCCGGTCCTGGAGGCCGAGGACGTCGACCAGGGTGTCCAGCCACTGCCGGTCGGGTTTGCGGTTGCCGAGCTCGAGCGGGAGCAGGATGTTGTCGTTCGCGGACAGCATCGGCAGCAGATTGAACGACTGGAACACGAACCCGATCCGGTCCCGGCGGATCTTGGTCAGCTCGGCGTCCGGCAGGCGGGTCAGCTCGGTCTCGCCGAGCAGCACCTGCCCGCTGGTCGGGGTGTCGAGACCCGCCAGGCAGTGCATCAGCGTCGACTTGCCGGAGCCGGACGGACCCATGATCGCGGTGAACCGGCCGACCCCGAAGTCGACCGAGACGCCGTCGAGCGCGGCGACCGCCGTGTCGCCCTGCCCGTACACCTTGCGCAGCTCGTGCGCCCGGATCGCGGTCCGCGGTTCTTCGTCCTGCGGCAACCGCCCGGCCGGCAGTTGCCCGGTCTGCAAGCTCATGTCACTCCTCAACTCAACTGGAACGTTGGTCAAGAAGGTAGTGAGCGGCGGCCTCGATCTCGTCGGACCGGAGACTGGACTCCCTGTACGACCTGGGTATTACTTGCTGGGCCGGACGAGGCCGGTTTCGTACCCCAGGACGACGAGCGCAACCCGGTCGCGGAGCCCGGTCTTGGCCAGGATGCGGCCGATGTGCGTCTTGACCGTTGCCTCGGACAACGTGAACAGCTTGGCGATCTCCGCGTTCGACAGGCCGCGGGCGACTTCGACCAGGACCTCGCGCTCCCGGGCGGTCAGCTCGGCCAGGTCCGGCCGCTCGGTCTGCTCGTCGGGCAGCGAACCGGCGAAGTGCTCGAGCAGGCGCTTGGTCGTACTCGGGGAGACCACGGCGTCACCGGAGTGCACCTGGCGGATCGCGTTCAGCAGGTCCGCGGGCGGAGTGTTCTTGAGCAGGAAGCCGGCCGCGCCGGCCTTGATCGCGGCGAAGGCGTACTCGTCCAGGTCGAACGTGGTCAGCACGATCACCTTCGGTGCCTGCGGCAACGACTGGAGCCGGCGGGTCGCCTCGACGCCGTCCAGCCGGGGCATCCGGACGTCCATCAGGACGACGTCGCACGCGGTGACCTGGATCTTCTCCACCGCCTCGCCGCCGTCGCCGGCCTGGCCGACCACCCGCATGTCCGCCTGCGAGTCGACCAGCATCGTGAACCCGGCCCGGACGAGCTCCTGATCGTCGACAAGGAACACCCGGATCGCGTCGTCGTCCATTACTCTCCAGTCGGCAGGTTGTACGGCAGTTTGGCGATCACCTCGTAACCGCCGCCCGCCCTCGGTCCGGCGTTCACCGTACCGCCCGACACCGAGGCGCGTTGCCGCATCCCGACCAGGCCGTGCCCCGGGTCCGTGCTCGGCGCGACGCCGGCGCCGCGGCCGTCGTCGGTGACCACCACGGTCAGCATCTCGCGCCCGAAGTCCAAGGTCACGGAGGTCCGCGCTCCCGGCCCGGCGTGTTTCAGCGTGTTGGTCAGACCCTCCTGCACGATCCGGTACGCCGTCAGTCCGAGCAGCGCGGGCAGTTCCCGCGGCTCCCCGGTGACCTCGTAGGTGACCGCGAGACCGGCGTCGCGGACATTGTCGATCAGCTCGGGGAGGCTGTCGACACCCGGCTGCGGGCGCGGCTGGTTCGGGTCGAGTTCGAGTTGCTCGTCCTGTTTCAGCAGGCCGAGCATCTTGCGCATCTCGCTCAGGCTCGCGCGGCCTGTGTCGCCGATCGTGGCCAGGGCCTTCTTCGCTGCCTCAGGGGACTGGTCCGCGGCGTACAGCCCGCCGTCGGCCTGGACGATCATGATCGACAGCCCGTGCGCGACCACGTCGTGGATCTCGCGGGCGATCCGGGTCCGCTCGTTGCTCACGGCGAGCTTCGCCTCGCGGTCGCGGTCGCGTTCGAGTTGGGCGGCCCGCTCCTCGAGCTGAGCGACGTACAGGCCGCGGGTGCGGCGGCGCTCGCCGAACGCCCACACGCCGAAGACGACCGCGCCGAGCGCGACCATCATCGTGACCTGCTGCTTCCAGTCCGAGTTCGCCCAGTAGCGGGACACCGCCATCAGGACGCCGAGCCCGCCGATCCCGAGCGCGATCCGGCTCAGCCGTACGTCGCCGTACACCGAGATCGCGTACAGCGCGACCAGCAGGCCGATGTTGCCGGCCATCAGCTCGATGCCGGCCAGCCACTGCAGCAGGGCGACCGAGCAGACGGCGAAGAACACCAGCTCCGGGTGCGTCCGGCGCCAGATCAGCGGCACCAGCATGCCGAAGGCGAGGATCCCGGCGAACTGGGCCTGGGCGAGCGACAGGAACCCGAACACCATGCACAGACCGCCGGCCAGCAGCAGGTCGAACGCCTTGCTCCGGGCAGGCACCGGCCGCGCGGTCAACATCCCCGTCATGGTGGCCAGGGTACGGGGAGCGTCGCGGCGACGGGTCATTCTCCGGACGGATGTCGCCGTACGACCGCGGGCTGGGTTACTTGTGCGGCCTGGTCGAGAGCGTCGGCTTGGCTTCGAGCCCGGACAGGCCGTTCCAGGCCAGGTTGACCAGGTGAGCGGCGACGTCCGGCTTCTTCGGCTTGCGGGCGTCCAGCCACCACTGGCCGGTGAGCGCGACCATGCCGACCAGCATCTGCGCGTACATCGGGGCGTTCTTCGGGTCCAGGCCACGGCGCTTGAAGTTCTCCGCGAGGATGTGCTCGACCCGGGTCGCGACGTCGCTCAGGATCGAGATGAACGAGCCGGACGACGACCCGACCGGTGAGTCCCGGACCAGGATCCGGAACCCGTCGGAGTTGTTCTCGATGTAGTCGAGCAGTGCCAGGGCGGCCTGTTCGACCAGTTCGTGCGCCCGGCCGGCCGTCAGCGACTGCGTCACACCGTCGAGCAACGCCCGTACCTCACGGTCCACGACAACGGCGTACAGGCCTTCCTTGCCGCCGAAGTGTTCGTACACGACCGGCTTGGAGACCTCGGCCCGGGCCGCGATCTCCTCCACCGAGGTCGCCTCGTACCCCTTCTGCGCGAACAGGCCGCGGGCGATGGTGATGAGCTGCTCGCGACGTTCGGCACTGGTCATCCGGATCCGGCCGGACCGCCGCGGTTTGGGTTCCGTCACGTCGTGATCACGTCAGCATCATGCCGTACTTCGGTGTTGCCGGGTGGGTGGTTTACGGGTCAGGCCGCTTTCAGCGTACGCCGCGGGTTGCCCGTACGGCGTGCCTCGAGGCGCTCCTTGACCGGCCAGCGGACGTCGGAGACCCAGCCGCGCTTCTCGAAGAACCAGATGCAGCGGGCGGACGTGTCGAGCTGTCCCTTGAGCACGCCGTGCCGCGCGCAGGTCGGGTCCGAGTGGTGCAGGTTGTGCCACGACTCGCCCTGGCTCAGGATCGCCAGCCACCACACGTTGCCGGACTTGTCGCGGCTCTTGAACGGCCGGTCGCCGATCGTGTGGCAGATCGAGTTGATCGACCAGGTCACGTGGTGCAGCAGCGCGATCCGGACCAGGCTGGCCCAGAAGAACGCGGTCAACGCGCCCGTCCACGACCAGGACCACAGACCGCCGATGATCGCCGGCGCCAGCACGCTGATCAGCACGAACAGCGGGAACATCCGGGAGAGCTTGACGATGTCCTTGTCCCGCAGCAGGTCAGGTGCGTACTGCCGCTGCGGGGTCTGCTCGGTGTCGAACAGCCAGCCGATGTGCGCGTGGAAGAAGCCCTTGGTGAGCGCGCCCAGCGTGTTGCCGTACTTCCACGGGCTGTGCGGGTCGCCGTCGCGGTCGGAGAACTTGTGGTGTTTGCGGTGGTCGGCGACCCAGCGGATCACCGGCCCCTCGATCGCCAGCGAACCCGCGACCGCCAGCGCGATCTTCAGCGGCCGGTTCGGCTTGAACGACTTGTGCGTGAACAGCCGGTGGAAACCGATCGAGATCCCGTGGCCGGCGACCGTGTAGAACACCACCGCGAGAATCACGTCCCGCCACCCGAGGAACCCGCCCCAGGCGATCGGTACGGCAGCCAGCACCGCCAGGAACGGCACGCCGATGAACAGCGCCAGCGCGACCTGTTCCCAGATCTTCTTCTGCTCACCGCCGAGCGTTCCGGTGTGCACCTCCTCGTCGACCGGTACGGCACGGGTGGGCGCATCCGGGGTGGCAACGGCGGGTGGAGTCATAGCTTTTCATCTCTCGCGTCGGAAGTCCTTACCTACGCCACCGTAACCTACGGAGCCGTAGGTTAGGAACCCCTCAGCGTGTCCTCCACCCCATCCATGGCAAACTGTCCCGGCAACCACGATCCCCCGTGGGGTAATCGGCAGCCCGCGAGACTTTGAATCTCGAAGACCAGGATCGAAACCTGGCGGGGGAGCAGCGCAAAACCCCGGCTCGGGACCCTCTGAGCCGGGGTTTTGCTAACGGATTTGCTAACAGGCCACTGGCACCGGGGCGTCCGGGTCGTCCTCGTCGGGGTCCGTGGCCGCCGCTTCGGTGTCGCCGTCGACGGCAGCGGCGAAGGTGTTAGCAACCTCGTCCGCGTGCTGGCGGATGACGTGCGCGTACACGCGGAGAGTGATCGCGGGATCGGCGTGCCCGAGCCGCTCCGCCACGACATGAACCGGGACACCAGCCGTCAGGAGCAGGGTGGCGTGAACATGTCGCAGGTCGTGCAGCCGAGCATGAGGAAGCGGCTTCGGCGGTCGAGGCAACTCCTGCCGCTTCGTCCGCCGGGTGCCCGGGATCGCAGGCTCGTTGTACTGCCGAATGAGCACGGACATCAGGTTGGTGACGGTGTCCGGCGGTACCGGTCGACCCAGCCGGAGCCTCACGACTCCGGGATGACGGGACGATTTTGGCCGGCTGTTCGGAGTGGGGTCGGGGTGCGTCTTCCCGCCTGCCGCTCAGCCCAGTCATGACCTATCAGGAGTCACCAGAGGGGCCAAGGTCGTTCGTCCAGCGGGGCGCTCCACCTTTGCCCCTCTGCCGCCTCCTGATCGCGCTACGCGTGGGCTGAACGGCAGACGGGAAGACGCGGGGTCCGAGCCATGTGCAGGCAGCGCAATCAGGCTGCGAGCACACCGACTACAAGCCCGAATAGACCGATCAGGGTCACCAGCACGGCCGCCACCTTCTCGCCTGTGGGAATCGGCCCCTTGTCCGGTCAGTAGATCTTGTCCTGCTCCCAGGTAAGGGTGACTCCTCGCGAAGTGGCCAGCCATCCGCACAGCGAGACGGCGACTCCGCACACCAGGCCGACGACGAGTGCCCTGTCGGTCGGCCGGGCCGTGGTGGCAATCACTGCCGCACCAAGCCACCCCGCCGCCGATAGCAGGACGAATCGGCGGCGAACCCGAGCGGTCACACCTACGACGCCGATGACCAGCGGCCAGACAACGTATAGGCCGACTAGGAGCGAACGAGACACGCGGCTGATTCAAGCAGCTCGTGTCCCCAGATCTCCCGGACGGCCTCTGGCGGGCCTGACTTGCTAACGGATTTGCTAACAAACGGTGTGGACCGACAGCGTTCGCGCTGCTGGCGCCCCGTCCGACCCGAGCGGCTATCTGGTCGTGAGGACAACAAGAGCGCCGCCCCGCTGCCAACGCCAGGCGCGGCAGATCACGATCCGAGCAGGCGGCTCTGACGTACGTCAATCGGACAACTGCGGTGAGGTTCAGAAAACTGTCGGTCGTGGGATCTAGGTTGCGGGCATGGTGAACGGTGTGGGCCCGGGCGGTGGGTATGACGAGGTGGCGGCGCGGCGGGTGGCGCGGGAGGAGGCGCGGGCGCGGGAGGTGGCGCCGTCGATTCACATGCGGGACGAGTCTGACGAGAGACGCAGTGTCGTCACGGCGGTGGCGCGAAAGTATCTGCCGGCGGATGTAGCGGATGAGTTCGTTGCGATGCTTCGGCCTGCGCTTCGGCTGGTTCGCGCGCGTGACGGCGAGCCGGTCGTCGCGCAGCTTGGCGGATTGCCCACGGTGTCTGCGTTGTCTGCCAGTTCCTGGCCGACCTGGGAAGGACATGGTCCGCTCGACCACGTGCTCAGTTTCGACTGCGCACCGGTCGCCGCGATGTTGCCTGAGCTCGGCCTGCCGACGGACGGCCGGTTGGCCTTCTTCTACTTCGATGGCAAGGACGAGTTTGAGAGCACCGTTGGACCCTGGGACCCCTCGACCCGCCCTGGCTTTCGGGTGCTGCACCTGGCAGCAAGCACTCGAGCCGATGCCGCGACGCCGGCGCCACGTGGTCTTGACCCGTTCCCGGCAGTCCCTCTCGCGGCAGTACGAACGCTGAGCTGGCCGTCGTACCAGACACTGTCGGTAGAGGCCCTGTGGAGCAAGCATGGGCTGAGGGGACCGAGTGCCGATCCGGTGATCGATGGGCTGTACGACGAATTGTGGAAACTGCCTGACGCCGGCTACGACACCCATCAGATCGGCGGCCATGCCTGGTCGCAGCAGGCGCCGGTCGAGCTGGAAGTGGAACAACTGCGGTGCGGCCTCGCCGGTGAACCGTTCGACTGGAGCGACCCGAGCGTGCAGTCGGCCACCTCCGAATGGCAGCTGTTGCTGCAGGTGGCATCCGACGACGCCGCGAACATGATGTGGGGCGACCTCGGCCAGCTGTACTACCTTGTCCGTGACGCCCAACAGCCGGCGGACGCCTTGTTCACCTGGCAGTGCGGGTGAACTCGCTTGATCGGCACGTCATTACTCACCGCTCAATGGTGAAGCGGTAGACGTTCGAGTCGCGGAGCTGGAAGCCGAGGCGCTGGTACAGGCGGTTGGCCGCGGTGCGGTCCGGGCGGGAGGTCAGGTCTACTGTGCGGGCGCCGGCTTCCTTTGCCAGTGCGATGGCTTTCTCGGTCAGTACGGCGCCGATGCCCTGGCCGCGGGCGCTCTCGTCCACGACGACGTCCTCGATACGCGCTCGTACGCCGGTGGGGATCGAGAACACCACCAGCGTCAACGTCCCCACGATCGTGTTCGCCGTACGGGCGATCAGGATCGTGTTGCTCTCGTACGCCACGAGGCGGGTCAGCGCATCCGCGTCCATCGGCGGCGCCGAACGCGACAACTGCGGCAGCAACCGCCCGAACGCGTCCACGACCTCGTCGGTGACCTGTGTGAGTACCTCAACTGAGACGGCCATGCCCGGAAACCTACCCTCCCGGCAAGTGGCAACTCATCGCTTCGACGGACCCCGGCAGACCCGCTACAGCGACTGACGCGCCTTCGTCGAGATCAGCCCGGCGAGCTGGGGCGGGTAGACGGTTTCGCTGGTGGTGCGGAGCGCCTCGGCGGTCCACCAGGCGAAGCCGAGCGTGGTGGTCGATTCGTACTCGGTCAACCCGGCCGGTGACGGGGTGAAGTGGGCAACGCGATGCAGGAACCATTCCTCGTGGACGTTGAGCGTGCGCCCGTCGAACTCGTACGTGTGGTCGCGCGTCCACACATGTCGCCCCGGTGATAGATCACACAAACCGGTCTCCTCGTACGCCTCGCGCGCCGCAGCCTGCTGCAGCGTCTCGCCGGGATCGACCCCGCCGCCGACCGGATACCAGCACCGGGCGTGGGTCTGCGGGTCTTGCGCGTGGATGAGAAGGATGCGGTCGTCCTCGTCCAGCAGCAGAAGTTTGACCGCGAGCCGCGCCATCAGAGGTTGACCCAGCCGCGGTACTTGTCCTGGTCGACGTTGCTGCCGCAGATGATCGTGGTGACGTGGCGCCCGGCAAAACGCTCTCGATCTTCCAGGATCGCGGCGACTCCCAGCGCGGCGGACGGCTCGGTCACCAGGCCGGCGTACTCGAGCAGCAACTGCATGCCTTTGACGATTGAGGTTTCCGAGACCAGTACGGCGTCGTCCGCGACCACCAGGAGGTCGTCGAGGACTTCGGGGATCGGGATCCGCCCGGCGACGCCGTCCGCGATCGTGTCGATGGTGTCGGTCGTGACGACGCGCCGCTCGTGCCACGAACGGGTCAACGCCGGCGCGCCGTACGGCTGGACGCAGATCACCTCGACGTGTGGTGCGAGCGTCTTCAGCACGTACCCGATCCCGGTCGCCATCGCGCCGCCGCCGAGTGCGATGAGTACGGCGGGACGCTCCTCGGCGCCGGTCGACGCCGCGGCGAGTTCGAGACCGATGGTGGCGGCGCCTTCACAGGTTTCGAGGTCGAGGCTGTCCTCGAGCAGGCGGATCCCGTCGGACTGGGCGATCTCGGCGGCGCGAACCCGGGCGAGCTCGTGATCGCCGTCGACGAGTTCGAGTTTGGCGCCAAGGGCGCGGATCCGGTCGAGCTTCGTCGCGGTCGCGAAGCGCGAGGCGACCACCGTGACATCGAGATCCCGGCTGCGCCCGGACCACGCGAGCGCCTGTCCGAGGTTGCCCGCGCTCGCGCAGATCACGGCCGGCGAGTTGCCGTCGGCAAGCTGTGTCGCGACAACCTCCGTACCGCGACCCTTGAAGCTGCGCACCGGGTTCGCGGTCTCCAGCTTGATGTCGACGGCACACCCGAGCACCGGCTCCAGGGCTTCACACCGATACAGCGGACTGTCCAGGAACACCGGGTCGATGATCTGCCGCGCCGCGTGGATCCGCCCGAGGTCGAGTCGCGTCTGCGGCAAGAGGTGGCGAGGTGAGTCAAGCGGACCGGACACGTTCGGGCTCCTCACAGGTGGTCTCGGCTCCTCGTACCACGAGCTCCACGAAGTCTGCCGGACGGGGGACGCGATGGGGGATACATGGTGACACGCCTCCTGCCCGCGATCACGGTCAGTCCAAGAAGGTGCGGATGTGATGGGACCAGGTTTCGGGTTGTTCGAAGTGGCACATGTGGCCGGTGTCGGGGATGACCACCAGGTCGCTGGGGACAGCTGCGTGGAGGCGGTGGGCAAGCTGCACAGGGAAGCCCATGTCCTTCTCGCCGTGCAGGATCAGGATGGGCTTACCGAAGCCGGACAAGACCTCCTCCGGATCGCGGGGGCACCACGGATGCATCAGGCCCGCGGCCGCACGTTCCTCGGACCAGTCGCCGAGGTCTGATCCGAGCGACTCCAACAGCTGCAGGTATTCCGGCGCGCGGGCGAGGTCCCACACGAAGATGGTCGAGTTGCGCAGGGCACCGTTCGCCGCGTCCTCCGCGCGCTGCCGGCGCTGGTACTCGTCCCAGTCAACGAGGTACGGCGCACCGTCGGAAACCGGGTACGCCGACGTCGATGCGAGCACCAACTGCCGGACCTGATCAGGATGTTTGTCGACAAATCCCATCGCAGCCCGGCCACCGGTGGAAAACCCCACCAGATCAACCACTCCCAGCCCGAGCCGATCGATCAACCGCGACGTGTCCGCGACGACATACTCCGGCTGCAGCAAGTCGTCAGGCAACCCGCGACTGCTCCGCCCGCACCCACGGAAGTCGAACAGCACCACGTGATGGTCGAGCGCCAACGGCTCGAACCCAGGCACCAAGTACCCGTGCCCGACGTCCGGCCCACCGTGCATCACCACCACCGAAGGCCGGTGACTCCGCTGCCCCAACTCCCGCACGAACAACGTCACCCCGCCGCCGACCTCCACCCAGGATTCACCCATGAACAAAGGCTTCCAGCCGCCACCGACAAAATCCGATCAACGAGTCCGGCCCAGCTGCATGACCAGATGATCCCGTTCGGCGGTGTTCTCGCACGCGGCGATCGCAGCCTCGTAGGCGATCCGCGCTTCAGCGAGTTGCCCGGCGCGCTGCAGCAGTTCGGCCCGGACCGCGTGCAGCCGGTGGCCGGGCAGATCAAGCTCTGAGAGCAGCTTCAGACCGGCCGCAGGCGTCGAGGCCTCGGCGATTGCGACCGCGCGGTTGAGACGTACGACCGGTGAACCCGTCAGTGCCTCCAACTCTGCGTACCACTCACACACACGATCCCAGTCCGTGCCCTGAGGGTTGGAGTGCTCGGCCGCAATGAGGGCCTGGAGCACGTACGGCGTCGACGGCGCGCGCCGGGCCAGCGGTGTCAACAGCACCAAGGCATCCGCGATCTCGGACATCCGCCACCGCGTCCGATCCTGCTCGGACAGCCGCACCAACCGCCCGTCCACCACCCGCGCATCCCGCCGCGCATGCTGCAACATCATCAACGCCAGCAGCGCATCCAGATCGTCGTAGCGCACCAACGACCGCAGCACCTGGACCAGCCGCACAGCCTCACCGGCTTCATCGGCCCGTACGACGTCTGCCCCAGACCCTGGCGCGTACGCCGCCGTAAAGGCCAGGTACGCGATATCAGCGACGTCGGCGACCCGAGCATCCAACGCGGCCCCCACAGGTACGTTGAACCGCTTGCCGACCAACCGCCGGCGCGCCCGCGTCAGCCGCGCAGCCATGGTCGCCGTCGGAACAAGGAACAACCGTGCGATGTCCGCAGTCGGTACGCCGAGCACGAGCCGCAGCGTCAGCGCGGCAGCAGACTCCCGCGCGAGTGAAGGGTGCGCACACAACAGGATGAGCCGCAGCCGCTCGTCCACAGCGCCAATGTCGTCGGAGGCGTTGACGAGCACCCGTCGCGCGCTCTCGACGACCGCGGCGTCGACGGCGAGCAGCGGCAACGACCTGGCCGCGACCGCCTCGGCCCGCAGCTGGTCGAGCGCGCGCCGACGGGCCGCGGTCAGCAACCAGGCCGGCGGGTTCGCCGGTACCCCGTCGACCGGCCACGTCCGCGCCGCCGACTCGAAGGCTGCCGCGAGCGAATCCTCGGCCAGGTCGAGCCGACGGAACTGCGCGACGAGCAAGGACAGCAGCCGCGCCCACTCGTCGCGCATCGCCGACTCGAGTGCCGTCATTCGTCAGGTACTCCGACGTCGAGGCACTGGCGGACCTCGATGTCGTACTCGCGGGGAAGCAGTGCGGCGACCTCCAATGCAGTCCCCAGATCGGGCAGCTCCACGAGGTAGAAACCGCCCAGTTGCTCAACGGTTTCGGCGTACGGGCCCTCCGTCACTCGCTGACCCGCGCCGTCCGGCCGCAACGTCCGGGCGTCGCGCGGATGCACCAGCGCCTCGCCGCCGAGATACCGGCCGCGTTCGCGGACCGCGGCCGTGAACGCGCGGTACGCCGCGAACGCCCGCTCGCGCTCGGCGTCGTCGGCCGCGTCCCAGCGGGCGAAATGGTCCGGCTCCGCGAGCAGGATCAGGAAGCGGGTCAGGTCAGCCACCAAGCTCTCCCTTCGGAGGAGGTTCTGTCACTGCGATGACGCGCAGCAAAGCCCGAAATCGACAGACACCCACCGGACATCCAGCTACTGTCACCCACATGCCGCTGACGGACAGTCTGCTCCACGACCAGCTCGCAGCCCTGGGACATCGAGACGTCGAGCAGTTGGCGGTCGGTATGCAGGGCGCGGTATATCGCGTCGGCCAGGGGAGGATCGCGAAGATCTGGTTCCATGCGGGCGAGGCCGAGCTGCGGACGCTCGCTGAGCTGTACGACGTGATCGACGGGCAACTGCCGTACCGGACACCGCGGATCCACGAGCTGCGCCGCCCCGGGCCGTACTGGGTCACGGTCGAGGAGGAACTGCCCGGCGCGCCGCTCTACACGGTGGCGCCCATATTCGGTGCACAAGGGTGGGAACGCGGACGGGACTGCGTGCTGGACGTGGTCGCCGCGTTAGCGGAGGTGAAGCCGCCGGAGGTCCTTCGGCGGACGGCCGTTCTGGACGAGACAATGCCGTTCCGGCCGGAGGGCGTGAAGTGGAGCGAGGCCCTGGTCGGCCTGGTCAAGCGTCGTGCGGAACGCCTCGACAGAACCGTGGTCGACGGGGACAAGATCGCTGTGCTGCTCGAGAGACTCACCGATCTTGAGGAACCGGAGTCGAGGCTCGTCCACGGTGACGTGACCGCCGGAAACATCCTCGTCGACGACGACCTGCGCCCGGTGACACTGCTCGACTTCGGCCTTCTGACCATGAAAGGAGACCCGATGTTCGAGGCCGCGGCCGCGGCCAGTGTCATCGATCTCTGGTCGCCCAGGGTCCGCGAGGTCGAGGCGGCCTACGACGAGGCGTTCGCCGCCAGGCTCGGATATGACCGCGAGCTCCTGCTTCTCTACCGCTGCGCCCACTCCTTGATCATCGCCCACGCCCACGACGACGATCCGTACGACCGCGACAGTCATGAACCGCTGACGGCGAAGCTGTTCGACCACCCCGAGGTCACGGCGCTCCTCAGGAGATGACGCAGAAGACCGTCCCGTCGGGAGCGCGCAGGACGGTGAAGTCGGCGTCCGGGGGATAGTTCCAGTCGACCCGCTCGGCGCCGAGGGAGATCAGGCGCTCGATCTCGGCCGCGGCGCTGGAGTCGCCCTCGACCCACAGGTCGAAGTGGGTGCGGTCGGTCTCGTCGAGGTGCAGGCGGGTCGGCGGCGTGCCGGCCGGCGGCACCAGGAAGTCGGGGTTGGCGGCCGGGGTCAGTCCGAGGGCCTCGCGCCAGAAGTCGGCGGCTGGACCGGTCTGCGGGACGTTCAGGACAACTGCGCCGAGTCGTAGAGCCATGGGTCCAGCGTCATCGGCGGACGCCCAGGTATGCATAACCGGCCGCCGGACGGCGTGTCGGGCCCGTTTCCGAGGGTTCTGCATACCTGGACGGACAGCTACGGACAGTCACCTAAGCAACCCAGCGTCAGGGACCGCAGCGTGAGATCGGTCTCGGCCACCGCGTGCGAGGCGGGGTCCGGGAGCAAGTAGGCTTGCGCGGGCGCCGTTTCGGGTGCCCATGCTGATACTGATTAGAGAACTCGCAGGGAACCCGAGGAGAAGACCGCGTGACTTCCCATCGCCCCGCGGCGGTCGTGATCATGGCCGCCGGTCTGGGAACCCGGATGAAATCGGCGACCCCGAAGGTGTTGCACGAGATCGGCGGGCGCAGTCTCGTCGGGCACGCCGTGCACGCCGCCCGGGCGCTGAGTCCCGAGCACCTCGTGGTCGTGGTCGGCAACGGCCGCGAACTCGTCGAGGAACACCTGAAGGCGGTCGACCCCGAGGCCCGGACGGCGGTCCAGGAGCAGCAGCTCGGCACCGGTGACGCGGTCCGCGCCGGGCTCACCGCCGTACCTGCCGACTTCGACGGCTCCGTGATCGTGACGTCCGGCGACGTCCCGCTGCTCGAGGCGGAGACACTGCACGACCTTGTCGCCGACCACGACAAGCAGGGCAACGCGGTCACCGTGCTGACCGCGCGGGTTCCCGACCCGACCGGCTACGGGCGGATCGTCCAGGGCCCGGACGGCACCATCGCGGCGATCGTCGAGCACAAGGACGCCACCGAGGAGCAGCGCGCGATCGACGAGATCAACGCGGGCATCTACGTTTTCGACGCGGCCACGCTGCGCGACGGGCTGAGCCGGATCACCACCGACAACGCCCAGGGCGAGCTGTACCTGACCGACGTGATCGCGATCGCCCGCAACGACGGCAAGCGGGTCGCATCGCACGTCATCGACGACGCGATGCAGACCGAAGGCGTCAACGACCGTGTCCAGCTGGCCGCGCTGCGCGCCGAGCTCAACCGCCGGACCCTCACCAAGCTGATGCGCGACGGCGTGACCGTCGTCGACCCCAACACCACCTGGGTCGACGGGACCGTCCAGATCGCGCGCGACGTCACCCTGCTGCCGAACACGCAGCTGCACGGCGCCACCACGGTCGACGAGGGCGCCACGATCGGCCCGGACACCACGCTCACCGACGTCACCGTCGGCGCCGGCGCGACGATCATCCGGACCCACGGATCGAGCGCGGAGATCGGCCCGAACGCGAGCGTCGGCCCGTTCGCGTACCTGCGGCCGGGCACGAAGCTCGGTGTGAAGGGCAAGATCGGCACCTTCGTCGAGACCAAGAACTCCACGATCGGCGACGGCGCGAAGGTCCCGCACCTGACCTATGCGGGCGACGCCACGATCGGTGAGGGCGCCAACATCGGCGCCGGCACGATCTTCGCGAACTACGACGGTGTCGCGAAGCACCCGACCCACGTCGGCAAGCACTCGTTCATCGGCAGCAACTCGGTGCTGGTCGCCCCGCGGACGATCGCGGACGGCGCCTACCTCGCGGCCGGTACGGCGCTCACCGAGGACGTCGGCCCGGGCGAGATCGCGGTCGCGCGCGGCCGGCAGCGCAACATCAAGGGCTGGGTCGCCCGGAAGCGGGCCGGTACCAAGACCGCCGCCGCGGCCGAGGCGGCGCTGACCGACCAGCCGGACGAGCAGCAGTCCTGAGCACGGAACAACGGGAGGCGCGGGCGATGAGCGGGATGAAACGAACCACCGAGAAGAACCTGATGGTTTTCTCCGGCCGGGCGCATCCCGGTCTCGCCGAGGAGGTGGCCGAGGAGCTCGGGTCCGGCCTGGTGCCGACCCAGGCGTACGACTTCGCCAACGGCGAGATCTACGTCCGGTTCGAGGAGTCGGTCCGGGGCAGCGACGCGTTCGTGATCCAGAGCCACACCTCGCCGATCAACGAGTGGATCATGGAGCAGTTGATCATGATCGACGCGTTGAAGCGGGCGTCGGCGAAGCGGATCACCGTGGTGCTGCCGTTCTACGGCTACGCCCGGCAGGACAAGAAGCACCGCGGCCGCGAACCGATCTCGGCCCGGTTGATGGCCGACCTGTTCAAGACCGCGGGCGCGAACCGGCTGATCTGCGTCGACCTGCACACCTCGCAGATCCAGGGCTTCTTCGACGGCCCGGTGGACCATTTGATGGCGCTGCCGATCCTGAGCTCGTACGTTGCGGAGAAGTACGGCGACCAGCAGTTGGCCGTGGTGTCGCCGGACGCGGGCCGGATCAAGGTGGCCGAGCAGTGGTCGGCGCGGCTGAGTGGTGCGCCGCTGGCGTTCATCCACAAGACTCGCGACATCGACCGGCCGAACGAGACCGTTGCGAACCGGGTCGTCGGTGAGGTCGCCGGCCGGGTCTGCATCCTGGTCGACGACATGATCGACACCGCCGGCACCATCACCAAGGCCGCCGACGCGCTGTACGCCGAGGGCGCGGCGGGTGTGGTGATCGCGGCGACCCACGCGATTCTGTCCGGTCCCGCGGTGGATCGGCTGAAGAACTGCCAGGCGACCGAGGTGATCGTCACCAACACACTGCCGATCGCCGAGGAGCGCCGCTTCGACAAGCTCACCGAGCTGTCGATCGCTCCGCTGATCAGCCGCGCGATCCGCGAGGTCTTCGAGGACGGCTCGGTGACGAGCCTGTTCGACGGCCGCGCCTGACAAGACTCGCTCCAGCTCACCGAACTGCCGCCGGCCCCCAGGGCTCGGCGGCAGTTGGCTGGACGGCGTCAGGCGGGGAGCCGCCGTCCACTCACCTTTCCGCTGCCGGATTCGATGACCTGGGTCGTGCTGTTCGGCGCGAACACCGTGAACCGGTAGGACGCCGTCAGCTTGCCGTGCGACACCGAGCCCCACAGCTGCACGCGAACCGTCGGCCCGACGGACTCCGGTCCCTGCTCACCAGGGAAGCCGGACCACACCGTCGCCCGGAACGATTTGCCCTTCACCGACCACGAACCGGTGAACGGCGGCCCGGCCGGGCTGATGTCGTGGATCACCAGCACGTTGCCGGCGGCGAAGCTCAGGATCGTGCGGATCCTGTCCTTCGACCCGTTGTCCTGCCGGACGCACAGCCAGCTGCCCAGCACGCTGTTGCCACTGGCCGCCTCCGCCGGCGTGGCCGTCGCCAGTCCGGCCACCGCGACACCGCCCGCGGCGATTCCCGCACCCCTGAGCGCCTGTCTGCGCCCGATCGTGTTCTCACTCATGGCAATCCTCCCCCTGAGAACCACTGTCCCTTTCAAACTGCACCCGGCCGGGGCGGCTGGCAACGGTTCGCCGGGCATGGTGACTGACATAGGTTGGGGCGGTAACTGACCGGATCGACGATCGGACACCCGGATGCGGATCACCGTCTTTCATCCCGGAGCGATGGGCTCCAAGCTCGCGGCGCAGTTGGTCACCGCCGGCCACCAGGTGAGTTGGGTACCCCAGGGGCGCAGCGAGGCGTCGAAAGCGCGGGCGGACGAGGCCGGTCTGATCGGACTGCCGTTCGCGGACGCCGTCCGTACGGCGGAGGTCATTCTGTGCTCGTGCGCACCCCAGGGCGCCGTCGAGATCGCGGAAAGTGTCGGGCGTGCAGGCTTCACCGGCCTGTACGTGGAGGCGAATCCGCTGTCGCCGAAGTCGTTGCACGCGGCGCAGGACGCCGTACCGAACGCGACGTTCGTGGATGCCGGTGTGGTCGGGCCGCCGCCGGTCGGCGGCGAAAGCCCGACGCACCTGATGCTGTCCGGCACGGCGGCGGATCAGGCGGCCGAGTTGTGGGCAGGTACGGCGGTGACGCCGATGGTGGTCGGTGCTGAGCCGGGTGCGGCGAGCGCGGCGAAGTCGTCGTTCGCCCTGTACAACAAGGGCAAGGCCGCGCTCGCGGTGCTGGCGTTCCAGCTCGCGGCCGAGCACGGTGTGACCGAGGCGCTGGTCGCTCAGCAGACGCGGGCGGACGGCGGTTCGCTGCAGGACCCGGACCTCCCCGACCAGCTCCGCAGCGTCGCCTGGCGCTGGGGCCCGGAGTTCGACGAACTCGCCGAGACCCTCGACGCCGCAGGCCTCGAGGGAGACGCCGCCCGAGCCCTCCGGCAGGTCTGGAGCAAGCTCACCTGACCCTGGCCCTGGCTCGGACGCGGCTGGAAACGGGTGACCGGAGGGTCTCGGAACCGGGAGCAAAGTGCCCGGGCGGGACGGATTTCCCGTCTGGGCGGGCTCGTGGGTAGACTGTTTTGGTTGCCTCGGCGAGGGACGCCCCCCGAGAACTGTTGGGCGCGGCTCCGTGATCGACGCGGTGGTTCGTTGCCTGACGCCTTCTCCGGGGTCAGCAGGCGCCCGCTGAGGCCGCAGCCGAGTTCCACCCAGTCAACAGATCACCGCAACGCTTTTGAGGAGTGTCATCTCGTGGCCGAGGTCAAGATCCAAGCCGAAGCGCGCACTGAGTTCGGCAAGGGTGCTGCCCGCCGAATCCGCCGGGACAACAAGGTCCCCGCTGTCCTGTACGGCCACGGCAGTGACCCCGTGCACATCACGTTGCCCGGTCACGACACCATGCTGGCCCTGAAGACCGCCAACGCCCTGCTGCTGATCGAGGTCGAGGGCGGCGAGTCGCACCTGGCGCTGCCGAAGCAGGTCCAGCGCGACCCGCTGAAGGGCTTCATCGAGCACGTCGACCTGGTCATGGTCAAGCGCGGCGAGAAGGTCCAGGTCGAGGTCGCGGTGCACCTCGAGGGCGAGGCCGTCTCCGACGCGCTGGTCGTCACCGAGCACGCCACCGTGCTGGTCGAGGCCGAGGCGACGCACATCCCGGAGAGCATCACGGTGTCGATCGAGGGCCTGGAGATCGGCTCGCAGATCCACGCCTCCGACCTGCAGCTGCCGGCCGGTTCGACGCTGGCGATCGACCCGGAGACGCTGATCGTCAACGTCACCGCGCAGCCGACCGCCGAGCAG
Source organism: Kribbella sp. NPDC048915 (assembly GCF_040649595.1). Classification (NCBI taxonomy): domain Bacteria; kingdom Bacillati; phylum Actinomycetota; class Actinomycetes; order Propionibacteriales; family Kribbellaceae; genus Kribbella; species Kribbella sp. NPDC048915. Next base: position 65,640 of record NZ_JBEZFT010000005.1, read on the forward strand.
GTCGAGGGCGAGCTGGCCGAGGCCGAGGCCGAGGCGGGAATCGAGCGCGACGAGCCGACCGCCGAGGAGCCGGTGGCCGCCGCGGCCGAGTAATCTCAGCCGCAGCAGAATTCTTCGGGAGGGCCGGGATCCGTGGCGGACGACGTGTGGTTGGTCGTCGGACTGGGGAATCCCGGCCCTTCGTATGCCCGGACCCGGCACAACATCGGGCACCTGGTCGCGGACGAGCTGGCGGCCCGCGCCGGGTCGAAGTGGAAGCAGAGCAAGCAGGTCAAGGCCGAGCTCATCGAGACCCGGATCAACGGTCTGCGCGCGGTCCTGGCCAAGCCCCGCTCGTACATGAACGAGTCCGGCGGGCCGGTGTCCGGGCTGCTGAAGTTCTTCAAGCTCACCCCGACGAACCTGATCGTCGTGCACGACGAGCTGGACATCGACTTCGGCGTCCTGCGCTGCAAGTTCGGCGGCGGGGACAACGGACACAACGGGCTGAAATCGCTGCGGAAATCGCTTGGCACCGGTGAGTACTATCGAGTGCGGTTCGGTGTGGGTCGTCCACCGGGCCGGCAGGCGCCCGCCGACTTCGTCCTGAACGAGTTCTCCTCGACCGAACGCAAGGATCTCCCCTTCGCCGTGGACCGGACGGCCGACGCGGTCGAGTGCCTGCTGACGGACGGCCTGGAAGCTACCCAAGGGAAGTACAACTCGTGAAGCTCAGCGGTCTGGTCGACACCCTGATCACCGATCCGGTGGTGTCCGAGGCCGTCCGTGACGCCCGCGCGGGCGAGGTCACGACGCTCGACGTGAGCGCGCCGACGCCGGTGCGCCCGGTCCTGCTGGCCGCGCTCGCCGCCGCCGGCAAAGGCGCGGACCGGCCGGTCCTGGCCGTCACCGCGACGTTCCGTGAGGCCGAGGAGCTCACCGAGGCGCTGCAGTGCCTCGTCGACGAGCCCTCCGAGGTCGCGTACTACCCGGCGTGGGAGACGCTCCCGCACGAGCGGCTCAGCCCGCGCTCGGACACGGTCGGCCGCCGGCTCGCCGTCCTGCGGCGGCTCGTGCACCCGGATCCGTCCGACGAGACGACCGGTCCGATCAAGATCCTGGTCGCGCCGGTGCGGTCGGTCCTGCAGCCGCAGGTGGCCGGTCTCGCGGACCTGAAGCCCGTCCAGCTGCACGTCGGCGACACGGTCGAGCTCGAGGACGTCGTGGAGCGGCTCGCCGGCGCGGCTTACCACCGGGTCGACCTGGTCGAGCGGCGCGGTGAGTTCGCGGTCCGCGGCGGCATCATCGACGTGTTCCCGCCGACCGAGGAGCACCCGCTGCGGGTGGACTTCTTCGGCGACGACGTCGAGGAGATCCGGTACTTCGCGGTCGCCGACCAGCGTTCGCTCGAGATCGCCGAGCACGGGCTGTGGGCGCCGCCGTGCCGTGAGTTGCTGCTGACCGACGAGGTCCGCTCGCGCGCCGCCGTACTCGCCAAGGAACACCCGGAGCTCGCCGAGCTGTTCGAGAAGCTCGCCGAGGGGCACGCGGTCGAGGGCATGGAGTCGCTGGCTCCGGTGCTCGTCGACCACATGGAGCTGCTGGTCGACCTGATGCCGGCCGGGACCCATGTCGTGGTCAGCGACCCCGAGCGGGTCCGCGCCCGTGCGCACGACCTGGTCGCGACCAGCCAGGAGTTCCTGGAGGCGTCGTGGGCGGCGGCCGCCGGTGGCGGTGAGGCCCCGATCGACCTGGGCGCGGCGGCGTACATGTCGCTCGGTGACGTCCGGTCGCACGCGCTCAACCGCGGTCTGGCGTGGTGGAGCATGTCGCCGTTCGCGGCCGCGCCGTCCGACGCGCCCGAGCTGCGGGACGCGATGGGCGAGCGGGTCGCGTTCGACATCGACACCGAGGCCGGTGCGGTCGTCAGCAGGACGCTCGCCGCTCGCGAGGTCGACCCGTACCGCGGTGAGACCGGTGCGGCGACCGAGGACATCCGCGGCTGGCTGCGCGACGGCTGGCGGGTCGTCTGCGTCACCGAGGGCCACGGCCCCGCGCAGCGGCTGGCCGAGGTGTTCTCCGACGCCGAGCTGCCGGCCCGCGCGGTCGAGGGGATCGAGGAGGTCCCCGAGCCCGGTGTCGTGCTGATCTCGCAGGGCCGGCTCGAGCAGGGCTTCATTGCCGAGGGCATCAAGCTCGCGGTGCTCACCGAGAACGACCTGGCCGGTCAGCGCTCGGCGGCCGAACGCCGTTCGCAGCAACGGATGCCGTCGCGGCGCAAGAAGACCATCGACCCGCTCGAGCTGCAGCCCGGCGACTTCGTCGTGCACGAGCAGCACGGCGTCGGCCGGTACGTCGAGATGATGCAGCGCACCGTCGGCTCCGGGTCGCAGAAGGCCACCCGCGAGTATGTCGTGATCGAGTTCGCGCCGAGCAAGCGCGGCCAGCCCGGCGACCGGTTGTACGTGCCGACCGACCAGCTCGACCAGGTCACCCGGTACGTCGGCGGCGAGCAGCCGACCCTGGACAAGATGGGTGGCGGCGACTGGGCCAAGCGCAAGGGCCGCGCCCGCAAGGCGGTTCGGCAGATCGCCGGCGAGCTGATCAAGCTGTACGCCGCCCGCCAGGCGACCAAGGGCCACGCGTTCGCAAAGGACACGCCGTGGCAGCGGGAGCTGGAGGACGCGTTCCCGTTCGTGGAGACGCCCGACCAGCTCGCCACCATCGACGACGTGAAGCACGACATGGAGCGGATCACGCCGATGGACCGGATCGTCTGCGGCGACGTCGGGTACGGCAAGACCGAGATCGCCGTCCGGGCCGCGTTCAAGGCGGTGCAGGACGGCAAGCAGGTCGCCGTACTGGTGCCGACCACGCTGCTCGTGCAGCAGCACTACGCGACCTTCGCCGAGCGGTACGCCGCGTTCCCGGTGAACGTGGCGCCGCTGTCGCGGTTCCAGACCGACAAGGAGTCCAAGGCCACCATGGACGGCCTCGCCGACGGTTCGATCGACGTGGTCATCGGCACCCACCGGCTGCTGTCCGGCGAGGTGCAGTTCAAGGACCTCGGCCTGGTCATCGTCGACGAGGAGCAGCGCTTCGGCGTCGAGCACAAGGAGCAGCTGAAGCGGCTGCGGACCGCGGTCGACGTGCTGACGATGTCCGCAACGCCGATCCCGCGGACGCTGGAGATGTCGATCACCGGGATCCGCGAGATGTCCACAATCGCCACCCCGCCCGAGGAACGGCACCCGGTGCTGACCTTCGTCGGCGCGTACGACGAAGGCCAGGTGACCGCCGCGATCCGGCGCGAGCTGCTCCGCGAGGGTCAGGTCTTCGTCGTCCACAACCGGGTGAACACGATCGAGAAGGCGGCCGCCCGGATCCGCCAGCTGGTCCCGGAGGCCCGGGTCAGCGTGGCGCACGGCCAGATGAACGAGCACACCCTCGAGCAGGTCATCCAGGACTTCTGGGAGAAGCGCTCGGACGTGATCGTGTGTACGACGATCGTGGAGTCCGGGATCGACATCTCGAACGCGAACACGATGATCGTCGAGCGCGCGGACCTGCTCGGCCTGTCCCAGCTGCACCAGCTCCGCGGGCGGGTCGGCCGTGGCCGCGAGCGGGCGTACGCGTACTTCTTCTTCCCGCCGGAGAAGCCGCTGACCGAGACCGCGCACGACCGGCTGGCGACGATCGCGCAGCACGCCGACCTCGGCGGCGGGATGGCGGTCGCGATGAAGGACCTGGAGATCCGCGGCGCCGGCAACTTGCTCGGCGGCGAGCAGTCCGGGCACATCGCCGACGTCGGCTTCGACCTGTACGTCCGGCTGGTCGGCGAGGCGGTCGCGGAGTACCGCGGCGACACCCAGGCCGAGGAGCCCGAGGTCAAGATCGAGCTGCCGATCGACGCGCATCTGCCGCACGACTACATCCCGTCGCAGCGGCTCCGGCTGGAGATGTACCAGCGGCTGGCCGCAGTCCGCGACGAAGCGGGCATCGCCGAGCTGGTCGAGGAGTTGCACGACCGGTACGGCGACATCCCGCAGCCGGTGCTGAACCTGATCGAGGTGGCGAAGTTCCGCAACCACGCCCGCCGGGCGGGGCTGCACGACGTCACCCTGCAGGGCACCACGATCCGGTTCGGGCCGGTCGACCTGCCGGATTCGAAGGTGCTGCGGCTGAACAGGCTGTACCCGAAGAGTCTGGTGAAGCCCCAACTGCATACGATTCTGGTACCGCGACCGGCCACCCGGCCGGTCGGCGGGCAGCCGCTCCGCGACCAGGAGCTGCTGCAATGGTGCACCCGGTTGATCGACGACGTGATCGCCGAACCTATTGTGGTGCCGGCGTGAAACCGCCGACGACGACGAGAACTGGCAAGGAGATCTGGTGAGCACACGGCTTCGGGCGCTCGGTGTGGTGGCGACGGTTGCGCTGCTGACCGGTGGATGCGCGGCGGGGACCCACCCGGGCGCGGCCGCCGTGGTCGGCGGGCAGGAGATCAGCAACAGCCAGGTCGACGAGACCGCGCGCGCGTTCTCGGCCGCGGTCGGCGAGCAGGTCCCGGTCCCGGCGATCGTCAACCAGATGGTCAGCGACGTGCTCACCGAGCAGGTCCGGCAGGAGAAGTCGATCACGGTCGCCGACGCCGAGGTCGCGGCGGCCGTTCCGCTGATGTTCAACGAGCAGGTCACCCAGAAGCTGCAGGCCGACCCGGTCAGCAACGAGTTCTTGCAGCAGATCGCCACCAGCGCGGTGATCCAGGCCAAGCTCGCCGGCGGCAACGGGAAGCTGGACACCGCGGACGTCCAGCAGCAACTGCAGCAGGGTTCCGCCGTGGTCAAGCAGGAGTCGAAGGACATCGAGGTCTCGGTGTCGCCGCGCTACGGCCGGTGGACCGACGGTCAGCTGAACACCTCGATCTCCGGCTCGTTGTCCAAGGAGTCCAAGCAGACCGCCGAGCAGCGCAACGCGAACGCCCAGCCGGGTCAGGGCTGACACTGCCGCATGGCTGACGCCGGTGGGATCAAGGTCGTCCTCACGAGTCCCCGGGTCGCGCCCGGTCTGCTGACCCGCGCGACCTGGCAGGTCCTGGAGGCCGCCGACGAGATCGGCGCGGCCGGCGGGCCGGACCGTCCGGACGTCCAGGCCGTGATCGGATCCGGGCTCGTGGTCACGCAGGTCGAGAGCGGTGTCGCGGCCGCCTGGTCGTGGCTCTCCGCCGCCGCGGAGGCCGGCCGTCAAGTGGTCTGGCTGACCGGTGACGACGGTGAGCCGGGGCTGTTGCGCGTGGTCGCCGACGAGCGGACGCGCGCCCCCGAGGCGCCGTACGACGTGGAGATCCTGCACGGCTCGTACGACGTACCGGGTGCGCGGCTGATCGATCTGGTCCGGGTGATGGACCGCTTGCGGCGGAACTGCCCGTGGGACCAGGAGCAGACGCACGAGAGCCTTGCGAAGTACCTGCTCGAGGAGACCTACGAGACGCTCGAGGCGATCGACACCGGGGACCGCGACCACCTGCGCGAGGAGCTCGGTGATCTGCTGCTGCAGGTCGTGTTTCACTCCCGTGTCGCGGAGGACGCCGAGGACGGGTTCACGATCGACGACGTGGCCGGCGGGATCGTCGAAAAACTGATCCGGCGCCACCCGCACGTGTTCGGCACCGTCGACGCCGCCGACGCGGCCGCGGTCGAAGCCAACTGGGAGACCATCAAGGCCGCCGAGAAGCAGCGCTCCTCGGTCCTCGAAGGCATCCCGCTCGCACTGCCCGCGCTGGCCCTGGCCGACAAGGTCCTCGGTCGCGCCGCCAAGGTCCTGCCCGCCGAGACGCCCGCGGACGCGGCCGACGACATCGGCGGGCGGCTGCTGGACGTCGTCCGCGACGCCCGAGCCGCCGGAATCGACGCCGAACAGGCCCTCCGCGTCGCCGTCCAGCAGTTGTCGGCCGAGATCCGCACCGCCGAACAGTCCTGACGCAGGGGCGGAAATCCGGCCCACAACGAGCGGGCGACCCGCGGCGCGAGAGGCCTCGCGGCCGAACCGGCCCCACTTTGTGCACTGGGATCTGAAGCCGTCGCGGCTCGAGGTGCTGACGGGTGGGATGAACTCGGCGGCGTGGCTGGCGGTGGGGGACACCTGGCGGGTGGTGCTCAAGTCGGTTGCGGCCGACGACATCGCGTTCGAGCCGGGGTTGCGGCTGGCGGCTCGGCTCGACGAGGCCGGCGTACCGACCGGACGTCCGTGGTCGAGTAAGCGTGGGCGGTTGGCCGAGGTCGTGGGGGAGCGCCAGGTGGCCGTGCTCTCGTACATCGACGGTGCGGAGCTGGGCGACAGTGCCGCGGACCAGGCGGTGATGGGGGACGTGCTGGGGCGGGTGCACGCGGCCGCGCCGCTGGCGTCGGGTGCGACGGAGGAGTGGTTGCAGTTCCTGATGCCGTTCGAGCAGCACCTTGATCTCGAGCCGTGGATCCGGCCGGCGGTGGAAGGGGCCGTGGCGGACGCGGTCGCGCTCGGTCCGCTGACGTGGGCGTGGTTGCACGGGGACGCGGCCGCGGAGGCCTTTCGACGGCAGCCCGACGGGCAGATCGCGCTCATCGACTGGGGTGGTGCGATGCGGGGCCCGGTCTTGTACGACGTGGCGTCGACCGTGATGTACGCCGGTGGCCCGGACCACGTCGTACCGGCGTACCTGCGGCAGCGTCCCGACCTGGCAAGTGAGGTGGAGCGCGGCCTCGACGTGTTCCTCCGCGTCCGCTGGGCCGTCCAGGCCGGCTATTTCGCCTGGCGCATCGCCAACAACGTCCTCACCGGCATCTCCGGCCCCGAGGAGAACGACAAGGGCCTGGCCGACGCCCGCCGCCGCTTCGAAGGTCTATCGGGCGCTTGACGGAGTGTTACTGACGTGCGAGGTACCTTCGGATGCGATCGTTAGGACCGACGCGGTCCACTGGGTCCGGTGGTCTGAGGGCTAGGCTCAGCAGCGATTCGTCATCGAGAACTTGGGAGTCAATGTGGCCACCATCGAGGCCGTCGGCGCGCGCGAGATCCTCGACTCGCGCGGCAACCCCACTGTCGAGGTCGAGGTTCTGCTCGACGACGACACCATCGCCCGCGCGGCCGTTCCCTCGGGCGCGTCCACCGGCCAGTTCGAGGCCGTCGAGCTGCGCGACGGGGACAAGGACCGCTTCGGCGGCAAGGGCGTGCAGAAGGCCGTCACCGCGATCCTCGAGGACATCGACAAGGAGATCGTCGGGTACGACGTCCACGAGCAGCGCCTGATCGACCGGGCCCTGCTGGACCTGGACGGCACCCCGAACAAGGCCAAGCTGGGCGCGAACGCCATCCTCGGCGTCAGCCTGGCGGTGGCGAAGGCCGCGGCGGACAGCGCCGGCCTGCCGCTGTTCCGGTACGTCGGCGGCCCGAACGCGCACGTCCTGCCGGTGCCGATGATGAACATCCTCAACGGCGGCGCGCACGCGGACAGCAACGTCGACGTCCAGGAGTTCATGATCGCCCCGATCGGCGCCGCGACGTACGGCGAGGCGCTGATGCAGGGTGCGGGTGTCTACCACGCGCTGAAGGCGGTGCTGAAGGAGCGCGGCCTGTCCACCGGCCTCGGCGACGAGGGCGGTTTCGCGCCGAACCTGGACAGCAACCGGGCCGCCCTGGACCTGATCGCGGTCGCGGTCGAGAAGGCCGGCCTGGAGCTCGGCAAGGACATCGCGCTGGCCATGGACGTGGCGGCGAGCGAGTTCTTCACCGACGGGGTGTACGCGTTCGAGGGCGGCAAGAAGTCCGCCGACGAGATGATCGCGTACTACGCCGACCTGGTGGCGTCGTACCCGATCGTGTCGATCGAGGACCCGCTGAACGAGGAGGACTGGGACGGCTGGAAGGCCATCACCGGTGAGCTCGGCAGCAAGATCCAGCTGGTCGGCGACGACCTGTTCGTCACCAACGTCGAGCGGCTGCAGCGCGGCATCACCGAGCAGGCGGCGAACAGCCTGCTGGTCAAGGTGAACCAGATCGGCTCGCTGACCGAGACCCTGGACGCCGTCGACCTGGCCCACCGCAGCGGCTTCACCTGCATGATGAGCCACCGCTCCGGCGAGACCGAGGACACCACGATCGCGGACCTCGCGGTCGCCACCAACTGCGGCCAGATCAAGTCCGGCGCCCCGGCCCGGTCCGACCGCACCGCCAAGTACAACCAGCTGCTCCGGATCGAGGAGGAGCTCGACGACGCGGCGACGTACGCCGGTCGCTCGGCCTTCCCGCGGTTCCAGGGCTGATCTGCTGCGGAGGTTCGCTGAATGCCGTCCCGTCGGGAATCCGGTGCACGCCCCGGCTCGCGTCCGTCGAGCCGGACCCAGTCGCGTCCACCGGCCCGGCGGGGCGACCAGCCGAAACGCCGGACGGCGGCCGTCCCGCCGCCGCCCCGGACCCGGGGATCCCGCAACCTGACCGGCCGCGCGGCCGTCGTGCTGCTGGTGCTCGGCGCGCTGATCGTGTCCTACGCGCAGAGCCTGCGGGTCTGGTTCGACCAGCACCAGCAGATCAGCGCGCTGCAGCAGGAGATCCGTGACCGGGAGAAGCGGGTCGCGGAGCTGAACGACGAGATTGCCCGCTGGAACGACGACGCGTACGTGAAGGCGCAGGCGCGGCAGCGGCTCGGCTGGGTGATGCCGGGCGAGGTCGGGTATCGCGTGATCGGCGCGGACGGGAAGCCGGTCGGCGCCCCGCCGGAGCCGGCGGCGCCCTCGGACGGTACGACGGACGCGCAGCAGCCGACCTGGTACACGAAGCTGTGGGGGAGTGTCGAAGGCGCGGGCAAACCGCCGGCACCACCGGCCCCGGCCACTCCGAAGCCGACTCCGCAGCCGATCCTTTCACCGACGCCTGAGGTGACCAGGTGAGCGTCAGCTCCGATGACCAGGAAGCAGTCAGCAAGCAGCTCGGCCGGACCGCCCGCGGCATCCGCTCGATCGCACATCGCTGTAGCTGCGGCCTGCCGGACGTGGTCGAGACCGAGCCGCGGCTGCCGGACGGTACGCCGTTCCCGACGACGTACTACGTGACGTGCCCACGGCTCGCGTCCGCGATCGGCACGCTCGAGTCGTCCGGGATGATGAAGGAAATGACCGAGCGGCTGGCCGAGGACGAGGACCTGGCGGCGCGCTACCGGGCCGCGCACGAGGCGTACCTCGCGCATCGCGAGTCGATCGAACACGTCGCGGAGATCGCCGGTATCAGCGCGGGCGGGATGCCGACCCGCGTCAAGTGCCTGCATGTCCTGGTCGGTCATTCGCTGGCCGCCGGACCGGGCGTGAATCCGCTGGGCGACGAGGCGCTGGAAGCCCTGGAGGACTGGGGCCGCCGGGGTCCGTGTGTCTGAGCCGGCTGTGCCGGCTGTGATGGCCGGCCGGGTCGCGGCGGTCGACTGTGGGACGAACTCGATCCGGTTGCTGATCGCCGATCTGGTGGACGGGCGGCTGGTCGAGGTCGATCGGCGGATGACGATCGTCCGCCTCGGTCAGGGCGTGGACGCGTCCGGCGCGTTCGCTCCCGAGGCGCTCGAGCGGGTGTTCGCGGCCGCTTCCGACTTCGCCGCGGTGATCAGGGCCGCCGGTGTCGGGCGGATGCGGTTCGTCGCGACCTCGGCCGCGCGCGACGTCAGCAATCGTGAGGTGTTCCGGAACGGCATCGAGGAGCGGGTCGGCATCCGCCCGGAGATCATCTCGGGCGAGGAGGAGGCCGAGCTGAGTTTCCGCGGCGCCACCACCTCACTCGACCTGCCGGCGCCGTACCTGGTCACCGACATCGGCGGCGGCTCCACGGAACTCGTCCTCGGCGACGCGGGCGGTGTCATTGCCGCCGAATCCCTCGACATCGGCTCCGTGCGCCTCACCGAGCGCCACGTCACGACCGACCCGACCTCAGCGGTCGAGCTCGCCGCGATCACCCGCGACATCGACGTACTGCTCGACAAAACCAGGGTCCCGCTCGACGAGGCCCGCGCTGTGGTCGCAGTGGCCGGTACGGCGACCACGGTGGCTGCGGTGGCTCTCAACCTCCCGGAGTACGACCGCGACGCCGTCCACCGCGCCCGCCTGACGGCCGATCAGCTCCGCGACACCACGACCTGGCTGACCACGTCGACCCGCGCCGCACGGGCCGCCGTGCACTCGATCCACCCGGGCCGTGTCGACGTCATCGGCGCGGGCGCGCTGATTCTCCAACGCCTCGTCGACCGTTTGTCCGTCGACAGTGTGCTCGTGTCAGAGCACGACATCCTGGACGGCGTCGCCCTCAGCCTGGGCTGAGTTCCCTAGCGGTTGCGGACGCCGTCGAGGGCGATGGCGAGGACGCGGTCACGCTGGGCCTCGTCGACGTAGCCGGCCCCGGTCAGTCCGCTGACCATTCGGAGCAGGTCGTCGAACGAGACGTCCTTGCGCGCCTCGCCCGCCTCCTGCGCGCGCTCGAACAGCGGGTGGCCGGCGTCGTACATCGCCGTCCGGGCGGCCTTGAAGTCGTCGGTCTCCCGGTTCAGTGACTCCCAGATCGCGCGCTTGGTCGCGGCGTACTCGACGAAGCGCTGCAGCCAAGTGGTGAGGGCCTCCCACGGCGGCAGGTCGGCGACGTCCTCGGCGGCGATGCACAGCTCCTCGATCTCGCCGAAGTACACCGCGTGCAGCAGGTCCTGCCGGGTCGGGAAGTTCCGGTAGAGGGTGCCGATGCCGACGCCGGCCTGGCGGGCGATGTCCTCCAGCGACGCGTTCACGCCCTTGCTCGCGAACGCCTCCCGCGCGGCGACCAGCAGGGCGTCGAAGTTGCGCCGCGCGTCCGCCCGCTGCGGCCGCCGGACGTCGACCTGCAACACCGGCCTGTTCTGCTCGCTCGCCATTCGTTCACCTTAACCAGTTGGTACCGGAGGCATCCCTCCGATATAGTGGAGGCATACCTCGACTTTACCAGGCCGGGGAATTCTCGCGCCCTGTCTCGGCGCGCTCTCAATCCTTGTGAAGGACTTCTGCATGCCTGTCATCAGGTCTGGAAACCCGCGCGTGACCCTGGCGGTGCTGGCCATGGTCGTCGCGTCGTTCTCGATGTTGCAGTCGCTGGTGAGCCCGGCGCTGCCCGTCATCCAGCACGACCTGCACACCACCCCGGCCACCGTCACCTGGGTGTTCACCGCGCTCCTGCTGTCGGTGTCGGTCGCGACCCCGCTGCTCGGCCGGATCGGCGACATGGCCGGCAAGGAACGAACGTTGCTGCTGGCCCTGATCGCCCTCGCGATCGGCTGCTTGCTCGCCGCGCTCGCTCCGAACGTCGGCGTACTGATCGCCGCTCGCGTCCTGCAGGGTGTCGGCGGTGCTGTCTTCCCGATGTCGTTCGGCATTCTTCGTGACGAGTTCCCGCCCGAGCGGGTGCCGTCCGTGGTCGGTGTGGTGTCCGCGATCATCGCGGCCGGCGGCGGACTGGGGATCGTCCTGGCCGGTCCGATCGTGGAGTGGCTGGGCTGGCGCTGGCTGTTCTGGATCCCGATGGCGGTCGTTCTGCTCTCGGTCCTGCTGGTACGGCGGTACGTCCCGGAGTCGCCGAACCGCGTACCCGGCCGGATCGACTGGCTGGCCGCCACGCTGCTGTCCGGCTGGCTGATCGCGCTCCTGCTCCCGCTGAGCACCGGCCGGACGTGGGGCTGGGCCTCGGCGCGTACGACGGTGCTCTTCGCGCTGGCCGCCGTACTGTTCGCCGGCTGGATCGCGGTCGAACTGCGGTCCCGCAATCCGCTGATCGACATGCGGGTGATGCGGCTGCCGGCGGTCTGGACGACGAACTTCGTGGCGCTGCTGTTCGGAGCGTCGATGTTCGCGATGTACGCGTTCGTGCCGCAGTTCCTGCAGGTCCCGCGGGCCGCCGGGTTCGGCTTCGGTGCGAGCGTTACGCAGGCCGGACTGCTGATGCTGCCGATGCTGGTGACGATGGCCGTGATGGGTTCGCTGAGCGGCCGGCTCGCCGCGCGGTTCAGCGCGAAGGCGCAGGTCGTGTCCGGATCGGCGCTCGGCCTCGCCGGGGCGTTGATGTTCGCCGAGCTGCACGACACGCAGTGGCAGGTGGCGGTGTCGACCGCACTGTTCGGCCTCGGACTCGGATTGGCGTACGCGGCGATGACCAGTCTGATCGTGCAGAACGTCCCGCGCGAGCAGACCGGTGCCGCGACCGGCATGAACGCCAACATCCGCACGATCGGCGGCTCGATCGGTACGGCGCTCGCGAGCTCGATCATCACCGGTCATCTGCAGCCGTCCGGGTTGCCGGCCGAGGCCGGGTTCACCGATGCGTTCCTGCTGATGGCGGCGTTCGGGGCGGTGGCCGTCGTCCTCGCGCTGGCCATCCCCAGGGCGCGGCATGCGGCGGCTCCGGTGCCGGAGCCTGTCGAGGAACTGGCTGCTTGAGTCACGGGCTCTAGGGTGGACGGATGAAGTTGCCGCATCCGTTGACGGGGGAGCTGTTCGACAGCCCGGTGCCGCCCGGGTCCGGCTGGCCGGAGGATCCCGCCGTACGGCGGACTCCGGCCGCGCAGGATGCGGCCGAGGTCGTGCGGTTCGCGGCGACCGACGACCTGGCCGAACTCGAGGCGCGGGTGTCGGTGTGCCGGGCGTGCCCGCGGCTGGTCGAATGGCGCGAAGAAGTTGCCGTCGGCAAGCGGAAGTCGTTCGCCGATCAGCCGTACTGGGGCCGGCCGATCCCGGGCTGGGGCGTCGCGGAGCCGCGGATCCTGATCGTCGGCCTCGCCCCGGCCGCGAACGGCGGGAACCGCACCGGGCGCGTGTTCACCGGCGACCGTTCCGGTGACTGGCTGTTCGCGAGTCTGCATCGCGTCGGGCTCGCGAACCGGCCCACGAGCGAGCACGCGGGCGACGGGTTGCAGCTGATCGGCACGCGCATGATCGCCGCCGTCCGCTGCGCCCCGCCCGCCAACAAGCCGACGCCGGTCGAACGCGACACCTGCGCGCCGTGGTACCGGCGTGAGCTGGAGCTGACGCTGCCTTCGGTGCGGTCGATCGTGTGTTTGGGGAAGTTCGCGTACGACGCATTGCTCGCGGCACTCGTTGCCCTGGGGGCCGATGTACCGCGGCCGCGGCCGAAATTCGGTCATGCGGTGGAGTACGGGATCGCCACGCCCGGCGGGCCGGTGCAGGTCCTGGGCTGCTTCCACCCCAGCCAGCAGAACACCTTCACCGGCAAGCTGACCGAGGAAATGCTCGACAGCGTCCTGCTCCGCGCGAAGAACCTGGCCGGTCTCCGATAGCAGTTGACCGGGGTGCGTGCGGTGTTGGAAGCTCTCGACTATGCATGCCGGCCGACCGTGTTGCGCGTATGGCGCGTGAGAATCTGCCCGAGCAGTCTCGGGGACAATCGGCCGCGCAACGGCCCGCCGGCGGTGGTGTGGAGCGTGCACCGGCCGCCGCGCCGAGGATGCCCGGTGCGCTGCAGGCCGGTCCGCTCGGGTTCGTCGAGAGCCCGGACCGCTTCCACTGGTGGGCGGAGCTCAGCGACGGCGTCAAGGCGCACCTCGAACGCAAGGTAGGACCCGCGATCGAATGGTGGGCCGACCGGCACGAACGCGACCAGAACCGCCCGTACGCCGTCGTCCTCGGCCCGAACGGTCTCGCTGTCACCACCCCGCGCGTCAACACCCAGGGGCAGCGGACGCAGAGCGTGCACGTCGATCCGTTCGTACCGTCGAGCATCAAGCACGCCGCCGTACATCAGCAGGCCACAAGGCCGCGTGGTGGCCTGCGTTCGCTCGTCTCCCGGAAGTCGTCCACGCCGACCGCCGCGCCGCAGTTGGAGGTCAGTGAGAACATGCGCGGTGTCCTCGGCAACCTTCCGCTGGAAGCGCAGCAGCGCCTGCAGACGCCGTTCCTTGGGTCGCAGGCCGTGCAGCACTACCGCTATTACTACTACGGCAGCGAAGACGACTTCGACTTCTGGTGCTATCTCGCCGGCGACCGCACCGTCACGTTCGCGTCCGGCCACCGCAGCCTCGCCCCCGGCGCCGCCCCACACCAGGCCGCGTGGCGTCTGATCTGCTACCAGGCGGACATCGCCCGATGAACGCGCGCCGCGACTTCCGGGACCTCGACGGCGCCGACCCCTGGAAGTTGCTCGACGTCTCCCGCGACGCCGACGTGATCGAAATCAAGCGCAACTACCGCCGCCTGTCCCGCGACCACCACACCGACGTGGGCGGAGACCCAGCCCGGCAAGCCAAGCTGAACCGCGCCTACGCCATCCTGTCCGACCCCGCCCGCCGAACCGAGTACGCCCGCCTTCTCACACCGCCGACGCGGCCTGAGTCTTCCGCCGCCCAGCCGAACTCCGGTCCACCGGGCCTGAGCGGCCAGGCTGTTGCCGCCCTCCTCACGGTCCCCTTCTGCGCCCCACTGTCGATCTTCCTGGCCGTCACCGCTCTGCGCCGAATCCGATGGACCGCCCAACGAGGTAAATCCCTTGCCTGGCTCGCCCTCTTCCTCAACGCCACCCTCATCATCTGGATAACCGTCGGTACCGCGTTGGCTATCTTCCGAGGCGACTGACTCCGCAGGGACCAAGTTGGATCGTGCTGGCCGCGCCCGCGCAACCCGAAACTCACCTGCGCCAACCGACATTTGCCTGTTGCAACCAGAACTGGCCTGCGGATTCCGGCTGAGAAGGTCGGCGCGATGACGCCACGGCGCTTCCGTATCCCGACGAACCTCCGCATCGGGTTGTGCACACGCCCGAGCGTGGTCGCCGGCCGCGATCTCGTGCCGAACCGCGTTGCGACTGGGCCGGCATCGGCGTGCTTTCGGACCGCGAACCCTCTTGTAAATAAGGACTGTTGGGCCTGGAGCTGAGTTGTGTGTGATCGTCTCGTGACCTACACTAGAACACATGTTCGACTGTGGTCTGGATGAGCTCGACACGCGGACCTGCTGTCCGCGGCGGCCGAGTACGCCCAGATCCGTGAACAGGCCGAGGTCGGCATCCTGCGCGCGGCGTTGGCTTTCGCCGACCGGAACGCGGTTCTCGATTGGCAGGAGGCCGGTGAGTTGCCGCTGCCGGGTCGCGAGCGGTTGCGGGTGTATGGGGGTGAGGGGTGTCCTGGGGTGGCGGAGTTCGCGGTGGTCGAGCTGGGTGCGGTGCTGGGGATGTCGAGTGTTGCCGCGTCCTATCTGCTCGGTGAGGCGTTGGCGTTGCGGCATCGGTTGCCGCGGGTGTGGGCGGCGGTGCTGGGTGGGGACGCGGTCGTGTGGCGGGCCCGTAAGATCGCCCATGCCTGTCTGGGTTTGTCGCTGGAGGCGGCCGAGATCGTGGACCGGCGTGTCGCGGGCCGCATCAACACGATCACGCCGGGTGCGTTGAAGAAACTCGTCGCTGCCGCGATCGCACAAGCCGACCCCGCTCGGGCTCAGGCCGACGCCGAAGCCGCCGCGAAAGCACGCGGAGTGTATGTGTCGCAGTCCGACGAGGCCGGCACGAAGCGGATCTGGGTGCGCGCCGCCGCCGGCGCGGTGATCCGGTTCGACGCCACCATCGACGACCTCGCCCGGGCGTTGAAGGCTTTGGGTGACACCGACTCACTGAACCAGCGCCGCGCGAAAGCGATCGACTGGATCGCCGACCCCGCCGCCGCCCACCAGTTGATCGAAGTCGCCCGTCACCTGGCCACCACCCAAGCCACCCCAGACAAGGCGGACGCGTCGGACACGGCAGCCCGACGGGTGGCCCGGGCTCGACCCGTACGCCGAAGGTGACGGGTTCGCCGGACATGACGCCTGCGCGGGATGCGGCGGGTACGCCGGGCACGGCTTCCCCAAATGTGACGGGTACGCCGGACCTGCCGGACGCGCAAGCTACACCCGACGCGGGCGGTGCGCCGGACGCGGACGCTGCGGAGCACATCCCGGCCGCCGCGACGGGTCCCGCCGCGAACAACGCCCACATCCACCCAGGCACCAGCACTCCCTCAGATGCCGCCCGCGCTGCCGCAGGCAACGACACCGCAGCCTCCCCGGGGACCGACACTGGAGCCGACACGGGAGCTACCCCGGGAGCTGACCCGGGCGCGGCAGCCACGTCGCCCAGCGCGTTCGGTGCGCGCGGCGCGTCCAGCGCGTTCGGTGCACGCAGCGCGTCCAGCGCGTCCAGGACGGGCGGCGCCTCGAGTACGGGCGAAGTGGCGGGCACGGGCAGTGCGTCCGGCGCGGGCGGCGTGGCCGGCACGGGCGCCGTCGCCGAGCCGTTCGATGAGGAGCACGCCCGCCTCGAAGAGGCGTACCTGATGGACTCCCACGGCTGGGAACCCACGCCCACCGACACACCCGGACAACCCCCACTCGACGACACCTTCGCCACAACCCAGCCCGCACCACCCCAAAAGCCCAGCCACGCCGGTGACCGCGACACCGCCCGCGACACCGACTGGGGCATCGATTGGGACGCCGACCAGGACACGAACGCGGACGGGGAAGTCGGCCCCGTCGGCCCCGTCGGCGCGGGCGGGGCCGTTGATGCGGGTGCACCGGTGGACGAGGACACGTTCACCCGCCGCGGCCTGGCCGCCACCCTGACGGCCCGGCTGGCCGCGATCAAACACGACGCGCACCGCACCGGCCTCGGCGCCGGCTCCACAGGCCGCGGACGCGCCCGGCACACCGTCTACGTGCACCTGACCGACCTCACCCTGGCCACCGGCACCGGCGTGCTGCGGGTCGAGGAACTCGGACCCCAACTCGCCACCCAGCTGACCGAACTGCTCGGCCACGACCACTTCGTGGTCAAACCAGTCATCGACCTGCACGACCAAGTCAGCGTCCACAGCTACGAGATCCCCGACCGCATCCGCGAACGCGTCCGCCTGCGGCATCCGGTGGACATGTTCCCGTTCAGCGGCGCGGAAGCCACCGTACGCATGGACCAAGACCACATCACCCCCTACGACCACACCCGCGCCCGCGACCACGGCGCCGATCCAGAACCACCACCAGGTGATCAGCCCGGCCAGACGAGTGTCGACAACCTGATCCCCCAAGGCCGACTCCACCACCGCGCCAAAACCTTCGGCGGCTGGCACAACCGACGCCTGCCCACCGGCGCCGTCGCCTGGACCAGCCCCCACGGCTTCCGGTTCATCGTCGACCACACCGGCACACACCAACTCCCCCGCAACCGAACCCGCGGTCCCTAGGAGCAGTGCCCACCACATCGCCCGGACGACCGACCAACCAACCAAGGTCGTCGCCGGGCGATCAGGCACGTCCACGAGGACGGTCGACGACCTGGTCAAAGCCCTGGGCGCCGACATCGGGATCTCGAAGTCGGAGGTGTCCAGGATCTGCGCCGAACTCGTCATCGAGGTCATCGCATTCCGGGATAGGTCGTTCGCCGACCAGCCGTTCCGCTATGTGTTCTTGGACGCGACGTACTGCAAGGCCCGTGTTGAGCACCGGGTCGTGTCCCAGGCTGTGGCGGTGGCCACCAGCGTGGCGGCGGGACGGGCGCTGGGCGGAGCTCGGGCTCGACGTCCGCGACTCCGACGCCGCGTTCTCGACCCGCGTTCCTGCGCAGCCTGAAGACCCGTGGCCTGCACGAGGTCCGGCTGGTCATCTCCGACGCTCACGCCGGCCTCAAGGCGGCGATCGAGGCCGTCCTGCTGGGTGCGGCCTGGCAGCGCTCATCCGTCCACTTCCTGCGCAACCTGCTCGCCCAGGTCCCAAGGGCCACGCGGAGATGGTCGCGGCCGCGATCCGCACGATCTTCGGCCAGTCCGACCCGCCCACGCGGCCGGCCGGCTCCGTGCTGGTCGAGACCCACGACGAATGGCAGGTCTCCGGACGCCGCTACCTGTCCGAAGCCTCCATGGCGCTGCTCGACACGACCATCCAACCAGCCGAGGAGGGAGGCGCCCACCGAACTCCCGACCCGGCGCGAAACCCCGCGGCCACCGCGCAACGTCGTACGCGCGTCGCGATGAGACACGTGGACCTGTCACCAACGGCTCGGCCTAACGCGGCTAGCCGATCAGCTCCCAGCGGCGCTTGGGGAACAGGCGCAGGGCGAGTACGGCTGCTGCTCCGAGCAGGGCCCCGGGGATGATCCAGCGCCAGCCGGTGAACACGCTCGTCGAGGTGGCTACCTGGGCCGGCGCGGTCGATGCGGCGGGTTCTTGTGTCGGCGCCGGTTCGTTGGAGCCGCTGACAGGTCCGCCTTCGCCATTGAGCAGCTTCAGCGAACCGAGCAACTGGACCAGCCGCTGCGGGTCGGACGGCCGGTGCCACGTGGTCCCGGCAGCCCCGTCGCGACCCAGGTACTCCTCGGTGGCGATCCATGGACCGCCGGGAGCGTCGGGGTAAATGGTGTCGAGCCGCCAGACCCTCTGGTCGTGGACCAGCCAGGCGGCGCGGACGAACCGGCCGCTGGCGTGATCGCCCCCGGTTGCGGTGCCGGTGTCGGTCTGGATCAGCTCCTGGAGTTCGCCGTACCCCTTGTCCTCGTAACCGAAGGCGATGACCGACGGTGGCGCGCTGAGCAGAACGCTGGTCGGACCACCGGCCCGGGCAGGCATCGCGCCCAACGCACCCACGGTGAACAGGAGGACGACGAACACGACGATGCGGCGGACCATGGCAGCTCTCCTTCGAACGGTTCACTGCTGGTACACCACAGCCGCTCAAGAGGTTCCCGTCGCCAGCTCGATCGCCCGCGCCTTGCCGACGCCTTCGAGGCGGTACGTGATGCCGTCGCGCACCCAGACCAGCGTGGGGCCTGCAACCCGTATGACGCGGCTGTCGACCAGCACCAGCTCGTGCGGCGTACTGAACCAGAAGCCGTCCAGCTCCGGCATAAACTCGAGCTCCTCCCAGTACTGCTTGATGTAACGCAGCTCCAGCCCGGACTGGAACTGCTCCAGCCGCACACTCCCCCAGCTGGCCGCGAGGAAGCCTGCAGACGCTTCGACACCCGAGGGCGCACCCAGGGCCTGCGGCAGCTTCGGCGTGAAGCCGGCGACCCGCGCAGCGGCTTCCAGAGACAGGTGACCGGTCGCTGTGGGAGGCGGCGGTGCAGTAGTAGGTCCGCTGCCCACCGGCTGCGCCTGGACGCCCCCGATCCGCAGCCACTCCGCCACGGTCGCACGCACCGGCGGCGTCAGCGCAGCTCCCGCGAGCAGTACGAGGAACCCGGCCAGGAACGCCCGCCACCTGTCCCGCAGCCGCTTCCGCACCGGTACGTCGGCCACGCGCGTAAGCACTGCGGCGGTGAGGCCGTCGTCCACGGGAGGTACGACGACTGAACGCCCGGCGGACCGCAGTTCGTCTTCAAGGCTCATCGCTGCACCTCCTTGTCAGGTAGCGCCTCACGGAGGCGGCCGAGGGCGCGGTGCAGCCGTGACTTCACCGTGCCGCGTGGCCAGCCGAGTACTACTGCCGTCTCGTGCTCGTCCAGGTCCAGCAGGTACCTACACGTCACCACCAGCCGCATCTGCTCGGGCAGGGCGCGTACGGCGGCCAGCAGCTCGGTACGGCGTTCCAATGACACTGCGGCGTCAGCCGGATCCAGTACGACGTCCAACGGCGCAGCCAGCTCCTCACGGCGTGCACGCCGACCGCGGGCCCGCAGCGCGTTCTTCGTCTCGTTGGCCACGATCCGCAGCAGCCACGGGCGGAACGCCGCACCCTCACGGAAGCTGCCGAGGCTCCGGTACGCCTTGACGAACGCCTCCTGCACCACATCGTCGGCGTCCGCACCGGCGCCCAGGAAGATCGCCGTACGCTGCGCCATCGGCGCATGCCGTTGCACCAGCTCGCCGTACGCGGCCGGCTCCCCTCCGCGTACCCGAGCCAGGATCTCGGCCTCGTCGTCCCTGGTGATGCCAAGCCCTCCTCAGGCATCCTGTCTTGTTCCGGACACTGGCACTACACCGCCGATCATCGACTGGTTCCCGTGTATAGGGTCGGGTTGTGCCAGACATCGACGCAAGCTTTCTCGCTCTGCCCCGGCAGGAGCTGGCGGCCGCCGCCCTGCAGCGAGCGCAGGACCTCGGGGCCACGTTCGCCGAGTTCCGCCTGGAGCGGATCCGGTCCGAGTCCATCTCGCTGCGCGACAGCGTGCTGGAGAGTGCGACCGACGACGAGGACCTCGGCCTCGCGGTGCGCGTCATCCACGACGGCACCTGGGGCTTCGCCGCCGGCGTCGCGCTGACCACCGACGAGGCGGTGTCGCTGGCCGAGCAGGCGGTGCACATGGCCCAGGTCTCGCGGCCGATCAACGCCGAGACGATCGAGCTCGCCGAAGAGCCGGTGTACGACGGCGTCACCTGGGTCTCGTCGTACGAGATCGACCCGTTCAGCGTGCCGCGCGCCGAGAAGGTGACGCTGCTGACCGACTACAGCGACCGCCTGCTGAAGGCCGAGGGGGTCGCGCACGTCAGCGTGCACGTGGACGCGATCCACGAGTGCAAGTACTACGCGAACAGCGCCGGGACGTCGTACGCGCAGCAACGGGTCCGGATCGGCCCCGAGATCACCGCGCACGCCGTCGCCGCGGACCGCTTCGACTCGATGTCGTCGACCGCGCCGCCGGCCGGCCGCGGTTGGGAGTACCTGACCGGCACCGGCTGGAACTGGGACGACGAGCTCGCCCGCATCCCGGGCTGGCTGGCCGAGAAGATGGCCGCGCCGAGCGTCGAGCCGGGCACCTACGACCTGGTCATCGACCCGTCGAACCTCTGGCTCACCATCCACGAGTCGATCGGGCACGCGACCGAACTCGACCGTGCCCTCGGCTACGAGGCGAACTACGCCGGCACCAGCTTCGCCACGCTCGACCAGCTCGGCACGCTGAAGTACGGCTCGCCGATCATGCACGTCACCGGCGACCGCACCGCGGAGCACGGCCTGTCCACGGTCGGGTACGACGACGAGGGCGTCGCCGGTCAGCAGTGGGACCTGGTCAAGGACGGCATCCTGGTCGGCTACCAGGTCGACCGGCGGATGGCGAAGAAGAACGAGGACGTGCTCGGTACGTCGCGCTCCAACGGGTGCGCGTACGCCGACTCGGCCGGCCACATCCCGATCCAGCGGATGGCGAACGTCTCGCTGCAGCCCGCGCCGGACGGCCCCTCCACCGAGGAGCTCATCTCCCGGGTACAGAACGGGATCTACATCGTCGGCGACAAGTCCTGGTCCATCGACATGCAGCGCTACAACTTCCAGTTCACCGGGCAACGGTTCTGCAAGATCACCGACGGCAAGCTCGACGGCCAGTTGCGCGACGTCGCGTACCAGGCCACCACGACCGACTTCTGGGGCTCGATGGACGCCGTCGGCGGTCCGCAGACGTACGTTCTCGGCGGCGCGCTGAACTGCGGCAAGGCCGAGCCCGGGCAGGTCGGCGCCGTCAGCCATGGTTGCCCGTCCGCACTCTTCCGCGGCGTCCGCATTCTCAACACCACTCAGGAGGCCGGCCGGTGACGGGCATTCAACTCACCCCGCAGGACACCGTCGAACGCGGCCTGGCGCTGGCCGCGGCCGAAGGCGCCGACGGCTGCGTCGTCCTGGTGGCGGAGACCTCGAGCACGAACCTGCGCTGGGCCAACAACACCCTGACCACGAACGGCGCGATGCGCGGTTCGAGCGTCACGGTGATCGCCACGGTCGGTGCCGGTGAAGGTACGGCAGCCGGTGTCGTCGGCCGTTCGTCGGTCACCGACGAGTCGCTGCGCGACATCGTCACAGCGGCGATCGCGACCGCCCGCGCGTCGGCACCGGCCGAGGACGCCCGCCCGCTGGTCGAAGGTACGGCAGGAGCGGACTGGGACCTCGAGCCCGAGGAGACCACCGTCGGCGTGTACGAGAAGTTCGCGCCGGCGCTCGGTGACACGCTGCAGCGCGCCGCCGGGGACGGCCGCAACCTGTACGGCTTCGCGAACCATGAGGTGGTCACGCTGTACCTGGGCTCGTCGACCGGGCTGCGGCTACGACAGGCGCTGCCCCGCGGGTACGTGTCGTCGACCGGCAAGAACACCGACCTGAGCCACTCGGCCTGGGTCGGTACGGCGACGCGCGACTTCACCGATGTCGACGCGCACGCGCTCGACGCCGAGCTCACCCGCCGGCTCGGCTGGGCGACCAGGTCCGTCGCGGTCGACGCCGGCCGGCACCCGACGATCCTGCCGCCGGCCGCGGTCGCGGACGTGATGACGTACCTGTTCTGGCAGCTCGACGGCCGCGACGCGTTCGAAGGCCGGACGGTGTTTTCCAAGCCCGGCGGCGGCACCCGCGTCGGTGAGACACTGTCGTCCCAGCCAGTCAGCCTGCACTCCGACCCCGCGCTGCCCGGGCTGGAGACGTTCGCGTTCGCCGTGGCACGCTCCTCCGGCGGGTCGTCGAGCGTGTTCGACAACGGCCTCGCGCTCGCACCGACGGACTGGATCCGCGGCGGCACCCTGCAGAACCTGATGACCAGCCGCCACACAGCGGAGCTGATCGGAGCCGAGGCCCCGACGCCGGGCATCGAGAACTACGTGATCTCGGTCGACGGCGCGACCGGCTCGACCGACGACCTGGTCGCCGGGCTCGACAACGGTCTGTTGCTGACCTGCCTGTGGTACATCCGGATGGTCGACCCGCAGACGCTGCTGCTCACCGGCCTCACCCGGGACGGCGTCTACCTCGTCGAGAACGGCGAGGTCACCGGCGCGGTCAACAACTTCCGCTTCAACGAGAGCCCCGTCGACCTGCTGGCCCGCTTCACCGCGGCCGGCGCGACCGTACCGTCGTTCTCCCGCGAGTGGGGCGACTACCTGTCCCGCACCGCCACACCGCCGCTGCTGGTGCCGGACTTCAACATGTCGAGCGTCAGCCAGGCGAGCTGACGCCGGGAAGGACGCCGGACGCCCCGCACATCGCGGGGCGTCCGGTCGCTCGATCTCAGACGGTCGGGTAACCCGGCTCCGCCGGACCCGCCGTGCCCGGGCCGCCGAACCGCTCGGCCGCCTTCGGGTCCGGACCGTACTGGTTCTGGCCGGCGGTGCCCTCCTGGGCTGCCAGAACGATGAACCAGATGAACCCGATGCAGGGGATCAGGTTGATCAGGATCCACCAGCCGGAACGGTCGGTGTCGTGCATCCGCCGGATCGCCACCGCGATCGAGGGCAGCAGTACTGCGAGGCCGTAGATCGTCTGCAGCCAGCCGGACGAATCGTTCGGGCCGTAGTTCAGCCCGAGCACCCGGTCCAGGATGGACAGGATGATCGAGATGATGGCGCTGAAGAGTACGAACATCCAGTACTCTTTGCGCCGGGCCCGCCCGCTGAACACCGTGTACTTCTTGAGAACGTCGATGTACCACTGCATTGCGTAGCTCCGATGGTCGAAGGTGAGTCGCGGAGAGCCTGTCGGAACAGGTCGGGATCGTCAATGCGACATTTCGGTTGGTGACCACACCGCAACCTGCGCCGCCGGCAACTTGGTCATCGCCACCAGCAACATTCGCCGTTGTCCTTCGTCGTACGGCGTGAGTTCGTCGAGCTGCCACGGCTCGGCGAGCGTACGGACCAGGTCCTGGTCGAAGAAGCGGCCGACGAAACCGTCGTGCATGCACAATCCGTCGTCGAGCTGCTGCCAGTGCCGCGAGCAGTCGTCCGCCGTCGACCACACGGCGTACACGAACACGCCGCCCGGGCAGAGCACTCGGTGGACCTCGGCAACGAGTGAGCGCAGCTCGGACTCGGTGAACGCCATGTTCAGCAGCAGGTTCGCGAACACCGCGTTCACCGTCGCGTCGGCCGGCGGCAGCGGGTCGCGGACGTCGTGCAGCGCCGCGGTCACCCGGTCGTCGAGGCCCTCGCGCTGCGCTTGGTGCCGCAGTTGGTCGAGTGCGGTCTCGCTGAAATCGGTGGCGTGCACACTGAATCCCTGCCGGGCCAGGAAGAGTGCGTCGCGGCCGTGGCCGGCGCCGAGCTCGAGGACGTCGTCGATGCCCGCGGCACCGAATCGCTGCACGGCGCGGTGCGCCGCGGCCGAGGGCTCCGCCCCGTGCAAGCAGGGACGGCGCGCATACGCCGAGTCCCACTGTTCCTGCTGAGCTCTGGCGAGCTCCACGTGTCCAGTTTTCCCTGTATTCATAGTGCTCCCCGTGGTCGTCACGCCGCTCTGGACGATCGGCAGACCGCAGCAGCCTACGTCAGATTCTTGAGTAGTCGTACTCCGGCGGCCGGCCGTTGCGCTGACGCTGGCACGCGCAGGCGATGACCGACCGTGACTGTTCCCGCATAATGGAGGTTCGCGGAGGAAGGCCGGGGTGAACCGCATGCTGGAGGGCGTCGACAGCCAATCGGAAAAGGTACGGGTCCTCATCAACTCGCTGGAAAAGTTGAGGACCCACGGCGGTCTCACCGCCGAACGGCTGCGCGCGGACCGATCCGGTGTTGCGACACCACTACTGAGCCTGGCCGCCACCCGTCGCTACGCCAGCGTCCACGAGCTCGATCCGGCCGACGCCGCCGTCGCGCTGACCTGCGACTGCGTCCGCGAGGATCTCAACGACTCCCAGCAGCTCGTGGCCGATGCCGTGCTCGGGCTCGGCGTCTTCCGGCAATCGTTCCTGGACTCCGGCATCGACACGCAGGTGATCCGCGCGCTCTACGATCTGGCACTCGGCCGCCGGCGCGAGACGTTGCTCAGCTCCTGGCACGCACTCCACCGAGCTCTGGCGGTCACACCGAACGCGGCTCCCAGCGACCGCTATCTCCGCGGTACGACGGAGCTGGCCGTTCTCGGTGAACTTGCCTACCAACTGACCCGGCGGGACATCTACTCGGTCGGCGCGAAGAACGCCGCCCGCGCGGAGACCGGTGTAGTTCCGCAACAACCGACCCCGGGCCGGGTTGTGGTGGTCGGCGGCGCGGTGATGGACGCAACGTTCAGGACCAAGCAACTGCCGGCCCCGGAGACATCGACCGAGGCGCTCGCGTTCAGCCTTTCTCCAGGCGGCAAAGGCCTGATGCAAGCTGTCGCCTGCGCCCGCCTGGGCCTGCACACCTCACTGATCGCGGCGGTGGCCACCGATCGGTTCGGGGACGCGATCGTCGAGTTCCTCGAGCAGGAGCACGTCGACACCTCGCTCATCAAGCGGGTGCCGAACGCGGATACACCGTTCACCGGCGTCTTCCAGCAGCAGCTCGGTGACAGCATCGCCGTCAACTGGCGAAACGAGAAGCAGCTTCGCCTGGACCCGGGCGACGTGGTGCAGCATCGCGCGGAGCTCGGCGACTGCGACGCGCTACTGACCACCTTCGAGGTTCCTCGGGACACGTTGGAGGACGTCGTTGCCATGGCGCACAATGCGTCAGGCAGCCGGCCGACCGTGATCGTGACCCCGGGGCAGCCGTACAGCGACGACGAGGTGTCCGCCGAGACGCTGGCCCAGATCGACTACCTCGTCGCGCACGCGTGGGAGCTCGAGCCGTTTGCACGTCACGACGCGGCCTTCGACCCTGACTCCGTGGCCCGCACGCTGCTTGCCTTCGGCGTCAAAACGTTGTGCTTGCTCGTCACCGGCGGCTGTACGGCGTACTCGCGGCCGATGCGCGACGTCCTCCGGGTTGCTGCGCCGCCCGCGATCTACAAGGAATCCTCGGTCGCCCGCGACGCCTTCTGCGCGGCCCTCGCGGCGCAGCTGATCGACAACGAGAACACCTTCTCCGAGGACGTGGCCCGCTGGGCGACCGCGGCGATGTCGTGCGCAGCGTCCGACTTCCCGCGCCGGAACTCGCTCCCGACCCGACGTCGTATCGACGATCTCCTCGACGCCAGCCAACTGTAGGTTCAGCGCAGGATGCGGACCAGGTCCTCGGGCGACAGCGCCTCGGTCGCACCGCGGACCCGGCAGCAGAAGATCAGTGAGTCCTTCAACGGAACGCGGCTCCGTTCGGCGCGCGGGTCCGCCGCGCAGAGCTCATCGATACTCCGGATCGCCGGAAAGCTGGCCCGCATTTCGCGCAGGCTCATGTAGCAGCCCTTGTAGTACAGGTAGGGGCGCGCCTGGACAGTCATCCATTGCTGCCAGTTCGACGCCAGGTAGCTCGACCCGGTGAAGCCCAGGTTGGGGTCGACGGCTGTCGTCAGCAGTTGGACGTCGTCCCGTCGCTGGAAGTACCTGCGCACTTGCGCGAGGAGGTACGACACCGCATTCGCCGGAGCACCGGTGAAGGAGTAGACCCGCGAGAGATCCCAGACAGCTTCCTGCGGGATTCCGGTCAGGAAGGTCACCTGCTCGGCCACCCGCCGCCACTCGAGCGGTGAAGCGCTGCACAGGGTCACGGGCGTGCCGGTCTGCTTGTCCACCAGTGCGAAGTTGAGCGATCCGCGCCGGGCGTTGCGAAGGTAGTGCAGGCTGTCGAACACACGATCGGCGTCCGCGCCGACCTGCCGGAACTCGAGTTCCGGGAGCGTGTACGGACGCCGTGGCATGAGATCCCGGACGGCGCGCTGATCTCTGCGGAGCCGGGCGGCGTGACGGATGACGGTGGCCGCCGCCGCGGGATAGCTGACGCGCCCTTGTTCGTTCGCGCGCCGCGGTAGATGCAAACGGGTTCGCACTGCCAGCGCGCGCCGGTCGACCCCCAGCAATCGGGCCAGACCGAGCAGCCGCGGCGTCGGTTCCGCGTGCTCAATTCGAAAAGCTGTTGCCAATACTCGGCGTGGGGGCTCCGCAGCGATCGTCTGCACGGCTGGATGCTAGCGGATTGCCGCGGTAATGCGGCAAGTCTGGAACCGCGCGTGTTTTGGCTGCCGCGTCCCCGGCGTGTCGTGCCATTTGGCAGCCGGCCGTCGCCAACTGGCACGTTGCCGCAAGCATCGACCACCAATAGGGCTTCACGAAAAGACCGAATGCGCCGGTTGGCATTGCTACGGCCGCCAATTTACGTATTGCCACCCGATTGTCGTGCACTGAAATAGAAGCAGAAAGAAATCATGGGAAGGAGACTCGCCATGCAAATCCTTGCCGCTTTGATGACGCTCGCCGGTGCGGTGCTGCTGACCTCGCTCTGGAAGCAGGTGCTGAAGCTCCTGCTGGCCGCCGCGGTGGCCGTCTTCTGCTTCGGCCTCTACAACATCGCCCAGGTGCTGACCCGGTAACGGCCGGGTCAGCGCAGGCGGCGGATCCAGTGGCCGCGCCCGAACCACCTGGTCATCCGCGCCGCCAGCAGCTGCGCACGCTCCCAGACCGGGTCCGACCGGAGTTGGCGCGCGGAGAGCCGCAGCACGGCCTGATACTCGATCCCAAGGCTGCTGAGGCGGCAATGCCGCTCGCAGACGAACTCGCGATCGGCCAACGACTCGAACTGATCACAGGTCACGTCGACGACCCAGCGCTCGGCACTCGACCCGATCTCGATCCAGCAGTGGAACGGCAGCGTCTTTTCTCCGACGACGATGTCGCCGACGCAGTAGCGCGCCCGGACCCGCAGGATCCAGGGCAGCTCGTGCAGCAGCCACGCGGAGGTCGCGCCGCACTGCCCCGCCGAGGCCGGCCGGTCGGCATCGGACATGAAGTCCGGATGGACGGTCGAGTCGGACCATTCGAGCGACAGCGCGGCCCGGTAGGCGTGCAACTGCCGGCGGAAGCGGGCGGAAAACCACGGTCCGGTCTGTGGACCCGAGACTGCCAACGCACACTGTGACACGACTGCCCTCCCCGATAACTGGTCCGCACCGCGAGCCGAGGCACGCGCCAGAAGATTATTGGGCATTGTGTGCGTTGCTGGAATCCCTTGGCAAGATGATTTCCTAATACACCGCTCAGGTAGTGTGCAATGGATTTGGAATGGTGCCGGTCACCGGTATCGGTGGACGGGTGGACAAGTCGGTGTAGCCGAGTGTCAGGCGGTATCCGTTCAAGGGATAACGCAGGAAGGATTCACCGGTGAGGGCCGTCGCTTTCAGCCGGTCGGTGTATTCGGGGTGTTCTTCGGTGTAGCGGTGTACCTCCGCGCGGACGACTGCCCAGAAGGTCTTTTCGGGGATGAGGGATCGGGCGGACAGAGGGTTGAGGACGCCGAGCAGGAGGGCGTCGACGAGGTACTGGCGGAGGACCGGCCAGGGTTTGCGGGGCAGGACGCGGGTGTGGGAGTCGGGTTCGGGCCCGCGGGCGGGGATGGGGTCGGTGGAGATATTGATGTCGTCGACGAGGTCCTTGACGACCAGGCGACTGGGCAGGCCGACAGATGAGCAAATGATCGCGAGGTTCTCGCCGTGCGGGTTGACGGTGACGCCGTAGTGGTGGAGCAGATGGAGCAGCGGGCGGAGCAGGGCCGCGCTGAGGTGGGTGAGCCAGGTGCAGGCGTCGGCGCCGGAGCGCGCGATCGCGGCCTCGGCGAATCCCGGATGCAGTACGGCGGCCAGCGGCCACACCGTCTCACCGTCTCGCAGCCGAGGATCGATCGGGTCGCGCCAGATGCAGCCGAGGGTCTCGGTCCACTGGTACGGGATGCCCGCGTGCGTCGACAGTTCGGGGTGCGGCACGGTGACCGACGCGACCTCGCCCAGCAGTTCCGTGCCCAGCGAGGCGAACACCTCGTCGCGGGACCACAGGCCTCGCAGCCACTGGGTGATCATTGGTGCGGCCAACGTGCAGTGTTCGGGGATGCCGCGGTAGACGGACGTGTTGAGGATCTTCAGCGGCAGCTTGACCTGGTAGCGGTCCGGCCGGGTGATGTTGACCATGGTCCGGATCGACTGCGTCGGCAGGTACTCGTCGGGGCTGTCCCCCAGCACCACGATTTCCCCGGACGCGAGCTCACGGGCCCACTGTGTGCGGATCACGTGGTCCAACTGCCACGGATGACACGGCAACCAGACATACGCGTCCGGATCGTCCAGCCGCGCGCGGAACTCGGCCACCGTTGACGGATCGAGTTCACGGGCGATGACGGCGTGCTCCGAGAGGTCCGGTGTACCACGGAACTCGGCGAGCCCCCGACGTACGGCGAGCCACACCAGGTGCAGCGGCGTACGCGCCTCGGGGGCGTACCGCTCGCTGTCGGATGCCGAGAAGCCGAGCCGACCCTTGTTCGCGACCAGCAGCGGATGCCCGGTCAGATACCCTTCCAGCCGACTGTGATGCAACTCGAGCAACTGTTGAGCAGGCACGGCAGTCGACGCCACCCGTACGTCGGCCGCGAGCGTGCTCGTCAACTCGGCGACATAGCCGGCCACTGTCGACCCGTCCACGCCGAGCACGGAGGCGGCGTCGACGAAGAACCGTATCGGGTCGGTGGCGACCTCGCTCTCGTCGTTGCCGAGGATGCCGGCCGTGGTACGCCGGATCGACGCCGGATCGACCCGCCAACTCCCGAATCCCCCTCGCGTCGCCGAGAAGGTGTAGGAGACCGCACCGAAATCGAGCCGGTCGTCGACAGGCTCCAGCAGCCCCTCGGTGCAGAACTGTGAGATCAGCTTGGCCAGCAGCTCGGACGAGCACTGTGTCCACACGTTCATCCGGGGATCGCAAACGTCGTGAAAGCGGTGTTCTTGGGCAGCCGGTAGACCTCGCGGCCGGCCACGCTGTTCAGGATCGTCGCGTTGCGGATCGCCCCGATCCCGAGGTCCGGCGCAGCAACGCCATGACTGTGCAGATCCGCGTTGGCGACGAAGATGCGCCCGGCCAGCGCGTCGTCGGTCTGCACGCTGTGGTCGCGGTTGATGACCCAGCGGCCCGACGCGTCGTGCCGGATCCGGTCCTCCAGCGAGGTCAGAAACGGCAGCGGACGGTTCCGGTACCCGGTGGCCGCCACGACGACGTCAGTAGTGTGCTGAAACGTCTTGCCGCTGTCGGCGTGCAGCATGGTCAGCTCGACCCCGTCTGCGCGCGCGACGGCGGACACGACGGCCACACCGCACTGCAGCTCCGCCGGGAGCTCCCGCGAGTACAGGACGTCGTGGATGTCGTCCAGCGTCTCGGAGGAGATGCCCTTGTAGTGCCGCCACTGCTCCTTCACCAGCCGGTCCCGGGTCTCCTCGTCCAGGCTGTGGAAGTAGTCGACGTACGACGGCGTCGTCATCTCCAGCACCAACTTGGAGTAGTCCAGCGGCGCGAACGACGGCGTACGCGTCAGCCAGGACACAGCGGGTCCGTTGGCGCGCAGCAGGTCCAGCGCGCATTCAGCACCGGACTGCCCCGAGCCGACGACTGTCACCCGCCCGGCCTGCAGCAATTCGTCCCGCCGGAACAGGTAGTCCGCAGAGTGGGTGAAGCGCTCCGCAGGTAGACCGGCCAGCGCAGCAGGTACGAAAGGCTCAGTGCCGACGCCAACCACCAGATGACGAGCCTCGAAGTGCTCCACGCCGTCACCGCGCTCCACGGTGAGCTCGAACGACGACCCGTTCCAGGCCGCCTCCCGCACGTGGTGCCCGAAATGTAGGGAGTCCAACTGCGCGGCACACCACCGCAGGTATGTCTCGTACTCCCGCCGCGTCGGGTGGAACTTCTCGCGGACGTAGAACTGGTACAGGCGGTCCTGCTCCTTCAGGTACGACAGAAACGACAGGTGGTGCGCCGGCTCGACCAGACTGACCAGGTCGGCCAGGAACGACACCTGCAGCATCGCGTCCTCGAACATCAGCCCGCGATGCCAGGTGAACTCGGGCCGGCTGTCGAGCACAGCGAGCTGTACGTCGTCCACTCCGTCGGCCAATGCGGCCAGTCCGAGGTTGAACGGCCCGCAGCCGATCGCGATCACGTCGTACACGTCATGCCTCCCTGCGCGGCCCGGGTCCGGACCATCAGTAGTGCTGTCTTCTCGGGCAGCCGGAGCTCCCCGTGCTGGACGAATCCCGCCGCGGTGAACGCGCGGACGGACGGGACGTTGTCGATATCCGGTTCAGCAACGACCTGCGCGCACGCAGGCTCGGCCAGGAACACCTGCTCGGCGAGTGACCGCAGCAGCTGTTTGCCGAGACCCCGGCCAACCCGTGAGACGTCACCGATCGCCACGTGGACGCCCCGGTCGTCCTCGCCGTACACGTAGTACTTCGCGAGCCGGTCGTGCCGCACCCGGTACACCTCGACGTACGCGAACTCCTCGCCGTCCACGGCGACCACGTACGGCGTGGAATGCTCCCCCGCTACCTGCCGCTCGATCTCCTGCGCCCAGCGCTCGACGCACCAGTCCTGCTGCCACCACCGGACGATGTGCGGCCGCTGCATCCACAGCGCGATCCGCGGAGCGTCGGCCGGGTCCGCGACGCGCAGTTCGAACGAGGTCACCGCAGCGGATTGGGGATGTCGAGGTAGACCGACTGCGCGTCCAGCGGCGCAACCACCTCGTCGATGCCACGCAACCGGGTCATCATGTTCGCCTTGCACGGCAACGTCTTGGCCTCGAGCCAGCGGCGCGCCAGCCGGTCCCCGTCCGGGCCGGCGGACTTCAGCAGCGGCAGCGCGAGTGTCAGCCGTTCGCGGACCACTCCGAGCAGATCCCCTTCGTCCGCGATGCCGTCGTACGCCAGGCAGGCGACAACAGCCAGCGCCTGGTTGTGCAGCAGGTAGTAGGTCAGCCGGTCGTCGACGATCGGGTCGTCCACGACCGCCAGGGTCGAGTCACGCAGCCCGGTGACGGCGAGCAGACCACGCAGGTACGACGACGCGAGGTAGTAACCCTGGTTGTCGCGGTACGCACCACCCCTGATCCGGCCGGCGCCGTCGAGCCGCACCAGCGTGTTCTGCTGATGCGCCTCCAGTCCGATGCCCGTTTCGGCGTACAGGTGCAACATCGGGATCAGGACGTTGTCGATGTAGTCCGCGACCCACTCGGCCGGATCGTCCGCGGCGAACTCGCTCAGCCGACTCACGCCGCCTGGACGCGGCGCGACGAGACCGGCGAGGCAGGCGTAGCTGTTGACGTCCGGCGGCACTTCACGGACGGCGACGTCGAGACCTGTCAGCGTCGGACCGCCTTCGTCGAGCGCAACCCAGGCAGGGTCGCGGACGATCGTGAAGCGCGGGTGCGCCGTCGCCGTACCCGCGTTGTACGCCGCGTCGAGCAGCCGGTTGATCTCCAGACCACGCCGCAGCTCGGTCGGCGTCGACTCGCGCCGCGAGTTCGTGATCCGCAGGCCGAGCGACAGCTTCAGCATCACCGGCAGGTCCGGATGAAAGACCGTCCGCAGGCTCGACGTCGGGTACCACTGCGCACCGGACGGTCCCAGGTCCTTCACCTGGCCCGCTCGGATCAGCTTCGCGACCCGCGGCCGCTCCGCGACCGACGCTGCCTGCCACGGGTGGGCGGGGATCAGCACCCGGCCCGCCGATGGAGTGATACCGGCCAGCGCGCCCATCAGCTGCACAGCGTCCAGTCCCTGCAGCGAGGGCGCGCCGGCCACCTGGTCCGACGACACCAGCTCGGCGTCGGCTTCGAACCAGTGCACAGCGAAGCTGCCGCCGAGCTCCGGCGAGTACGCCTCCAGCTCGGCACCGCTCAGCCCGTCCCGGCTCTTCGGCGCCGGGTGGTTCAGATGCCCGAACAGCAACGCCTGCTCGAACTCGAGAAAACGCCCCGGACCGCGCGGACCGCCGGCCTCGTCCACGAACAGCGCGACGTTCCGCACCGACTCCGCCGTACGCTGCGCCAGGTCGTCGATCTCCGCCGGGTCGGCGTCTTTGGACAGCAGCCGCACGAGGTCTTCCGGGGCCGGCGGTACGCCGTCCACCTGGACCTCGGTGAACCGGTGCAGCCCGGTGCGTGCGGCATGCTCGACGCGTGCGGTCACGGTCGAGTCGCCGACGGAGAAGCTCAGCGGGCCGACCTCGACCGGTAGGGCGGTTTCGCGCGTGAAGCAGCGCAGGATCGCGTTGAGATGTGCGTCGACGGCTGGGGCGGTCATTGCGCGTCGACTCCTTCGGCGGCGACTGCCCGTCCGACCTCGACGACCTGGTCGAGCAGGTTCTCGATGTCGGCCACGGTCGCGTTCGGGTTCAGCAGCGTGAGTTTCAGCGCGACAGCTGCCGGGCGGCCGTTGCGTGCCGGGACCTTCGTCCGGCCGATCAGGACCCGGCCCGAGGCCAGCAGGCGCCGCCGTACCTCACCTTGGAGTGCATCGACAGGGCCTTGCCCAGCGACTCGGAACAGCACGGTCGTCAGGGTCACCGGCGCCAGCAGTTCGAGGTTGCTGTCGGCAACAACCCGAGCCGCGGCGGCGTGCGCGAGTTCGTGACAGGTGTCGAGCATCGCGCCGAGTCCGGCCCGCCCGTACGCCGCCAGCGTGGTCGCGACCTTCACCGCATCCGGACGGCGGGTCGTCTGCAGGCTGCGCCCGAGCAGCCCGTCCAAGCCGGAGTCGATGTCGTCGGACGGGTTCAGGTAGTCGACCGAGCGGTCGAACGCCGCGAACCGCGTCCGGTCGGCCACCAGCAGCACGCTCGTCGCGGCCGGCTGCCAGCCAATCTTGTGCAGATCCAGCGTGACCGAATCCGCGAGCGCGACATCCGCCAGCAGCGGCGCCAACCGATCGGAGAACAGCGCGCCGAACCCGTACGCCGCGTCGACGTGCAGCCAAGCGCCGTACTGCCGGGCCAGCTCGGCGATCGGCGCGATCGGGTCCACCGATCCGAAGTCCGTCGTACCGGCCGTCGCGATCACCGCGACCGGTGTACGCCCGGGCTTCGCGAGCTCGTCCGCGAGCAGGTCGGGCCGCATCCGGAAGTTGTCGTCGGAGCCGATCGTGATCGCGGCCT
The DNA here is from genome assembly GCF_040649595.1 of Kribbella sp. NPDC048915. NCBI lineage: Bacteria > Bacillati > Actinomycetota > Actinomycetes > Propionibacteriales > Kribbellaceae > Kribbella > Kribbella sp. NPDC048915. The sequence continues at coordinate 99,408 of NZ_JBEZFT010000005.1, forward strand.
GCTCCCCCAGCCCGAGCGCCGCGCAGGCCCGCTGTACCGAGAAGTGCGCGAGCTCGGAGCAGAACACGACCGGCTGCTCGAGGCCCTGCAGGCCGTTGCGCCGGACGTCGATCCCGGCGGCCGCGGCCACACTGTCACGCGCGATCAGGACCGCGAGCAGGTTCGAGATCGAACCGCCCGGTGTCAGTACGCCGTCCGCCTGCGGGCCGAACCCGGCCAGACCGGCCAGCGCCTTCACCACCCACTGCTCGATCGCCAGCGTCGCCGGACCCGAGTCGTAGGTGTCCATCGACGCGTTCGACGCCGAGGCCAGCGCGTCCGCGTCCACCGCGACCTGCAACACCGGCGGCTGCAGGTGCGCCGCGGCGTGCGGGTGGCTGAGGTCGATCCCCCACTCGTCCAGCAGCCCCGCGATCAGGTCGAGCGCCGCGGACTCCCCCATCCCGGTCGACGGCACCCGCGGCTCCCCCAGCACCTCCGCCGTACGCCGCAGCACCGCCCCCGGCGAACCGTGCGGTAACGGTCCACGCTCGGTGTCCGACACCGTCGAGGCCAGCTGCCACCGAGCGGCGAACGGATCACGAACGGGTGCGGGCAGCGCGGTCAGACGCGCGGGCTGCGACATCCAGATCTCCCGGAAAGTTGTCGAGTAAGGCAAGCCTTACTAAGGCAGCCCTAACTTTCCATCCGCCTCACTCACCGTGTCAACTCCACCACCCAGTCCGTGAACATCCTCACGATCGCGGACGCGTCACGGTCGCGCGCACCTGTACGGCGGACTGCGGGAAAACGCCCCCCCACGCCGGTCAGCGGCCGTAGGGGGTTCTGGTGAGGACGAAGGTGGCGACGTTCAGGTGGGTGATCGTGGTGCCTTGGCGGACCACGTGGAGTTTTTCGCCGGCCAGGTAGCCGTCGCGGCCTTGGTAGAGGTCGGGCGCGAGCGGGGTGAGGCGGGTGGTGAGGCCGCCGGTGAGTTGGAGAATGCCGGCGGTGGCTGTGATGGTCAGCGGGGTGTTGCCCCAGTACCAGTGACCGAGGAGTTCGGCGCCCTGCGACAGCGGCGGCTCAGGGACCCATTCCTGGGTGACCGGCGGCTCGTGCTTCATCAGCACCCGCACCAACTCAGGAGCCAGCGACGACACCCGCCCGTACGTACCGTTCCCGAGCGTCACCGCCCCGACCCGCCGGACACGATCCACGAACAGACCGGCCAGGAAACCAGGCATCGACCCGGTGTGCCCGACGAGCAGATGCGGATCGTCCGCGATCAGCCGCAGCCCGAGCCCGTACGACGCGTTCAGCCCCTCGCGCGGATCCGACGCCACCGGCGTGGCCATCTCCTCGACCGACTCGCGGCTCAGCACCTCGTGCACCGGGTCGATCCAGAACGCGGCGTACCGCGCCAGGTCCTCGATCGTGCTCCACAACTGGCCCGCCGGCGCCATCGCACGGGAGTCGTACGACGGTTCCGGCTCGAGCTGCCCGCTGAACGGATGCACCGAGAACCCCTCGGCCGCGGGAGCCGACGGGAAGTACGTCGTCCGCGTCATCTGCAACGGATCCAGGATCCGCGACTGGACCAGGTCGCTCCACGACTGCCCGCGCAGCCGCGCGACGATCTCGCCGAGCAGGCCATACCCGAGGTTCGAGTAGTGGTGCCGCCGATCCGCCGGGCCGACCGCGTGCGCGTCACTCATCGCCGCGGTCAGCTCGTCGAACGAGACCCCCGGATTGCGTTCCCACCACGGCCCGTCGGGTTCGGCGTTCATCCCGCCGCTGTGCGCGAGCAGCTGCCGGATCGTCCTGTCCCCGAAGGCGATCCCGGGCAGATGCTTGCCCACAGCATCGTTCAGCGACAGCAGCCCCTCGTCGCGGCACTGCAGCACCAGGATCGCGGTCAGCGTCTTCGTGATCGACCCGATCCGGTACTGCACGTCGGTCCCCGGTAGCGCCCCGTCCGCCGTCGCGAACCGCCCGCGCGTCCCGGTCCACACCAGCGAACCGTCCCGCACCACCCCGGCAGCCAGCGACGGCACCTTCGTCTCCCCCTGCGCCGCCGCAACCTCGGCGAAGAGCGCTGCGGCGGTGTCAGGACGTACGGATGTCACTCAAAGGCCTCCGGGGACGGGCAGGAGCAGACCAGGTTGCGGTCGCCGTACGCGCCGTCGATGCGGCGGACCGGCGGCCAGTACTTCGAGGTGCGGTCGACCGAGCGCGGGAACGCGGCCTCCTCGCGGGTGTACGGGTGCTCCCACTTGTCGTTGACGACCGACTCGGCGGTGTGCGGCGCGTTCACCAGCGGGTTGTCGTTCGCCGGCCACTCCCCGGCCGCGACCCGGTCGATCTCGTGCCGGATCGCGATCATCGCGTCGCAGAAGCGGTCCAGCTCGCCGAGGTCCTCGGACTCGGTCGGCTCGACCATCAGCGTGCCGGCCACCGGGAACGACATCGTCGGGGCGTGGAACCCGTAGTCGATCAGCCGCTTGGCGACGTCGTCGACGCTGATGCCGGTCTCCTTGGTCATCGGCCGCAGGTCCAGGATGCACTCGTGCGCGACCAGGCCGTTCTCACCGGTGTACAGCACCGGGAACGCGCCCTCGAGCCGCTTCGCCACGTAGTTCGCGGTCAGCACGGCGGCCTTGGTCGCCGCGGTCAGGCCCTCCGCGCCCATCATCCGGATGTACGCCCACGAGATCGCCAGCACACCGGCGGATCCGAACGGCGCCGCGCTGATCGGTCCGACGCCCGACTCCGGCCCGGCCTGGTCGAGCAGCGGGTGGTTCGGCAGGTACGGCGCCAGGTGCGCGGCGACCGCGACCGGACCGACCCCCGGGCCGCCACCGCCGTGCGGGATGCAGAACGTCTTGTGCAGGTTCAGGTGGCTGACGTCGCCGCCGAACTCGCCCGGCTTCGCCAGCCCGAGCAGCGCGTTCAGGTTGGCGCCGTCGACGTACACCTGACCGCCGTGGTCGTGGACGATCTGGCAGACCTCGCGGACGCTCTCCTCGTACACGCCGTGCGTCGACGGGTACGTGATCATGATCGCGGCCAGCCGCTCGGCGTGCTCGGCCGCCTTCGCGCGCAGGTCCGCCAGGTCGATCGTGCCGTCGTCGTTGCCCTTGACAACGACAACCTTCATGCCGGCCATCACCGCGGACGCGGCGTTGGTGCCGTGCGCGCTGGCCGGGATCAGGCAGACGTTGCGGCCCTCGTCGCCCCGCGCGTGGTGGTAGCCGCGGATCGCGAGCAGACCGGCCAGCTCACCCTGCGAGCCCGCGTTCGGCTGGATCGAGACCTTCGCGTACCCGGTCACCTCGGCCAGCCAGCGCTCCAGCTGACCGATCAGCTTCACGTACCCGGCCGCGTCCTCGACCGGCGCGAACGGGTGCAGGTCGGCGAACTCCGGCCAGGTGACCGGCTCCATCTCGGTGGTCGCGTTCAGCTTCATCGTGCACGAGCCGAGCGGGATCATCCCGCGGTCCAGCGCGTAGTCCTTGTCGGACAGCTTGCGCAGGTACCGCAGCATCTTGGTCTCGGACCGGTGCGTGTTGAAGACCGGGTGCGTCAGGTACTCCGTCATGCGCGGAACCGCGATCGCCGCGGCCTCGAGCGTGTCGTCGTACTGCACGCCGAAGGACTGGCAGACCCGGGTCAACGTGGCGACGTCGGTCTTCTCGTCGCAGGAGATGCCGACCTGGTCAGCGTCGACGAGCCGCAGCCAGATCCCGTTCTGCCGGGCGGCGTCGACCACGTCCGCGGCCCGGCCCGGAACCCGGGCGAGCACGGTGTCGAAGAACTCGTCGTGCACGACCTCGACCCCGCCCGCACGCAGCGACGCGGCGAGCTTGCCGGCATACGCGTGCACCCGCTCCGCGATCGCGCGCAGTCCGTCGGGCCCGTGGTAGACGGCGTACATCGACGCGACGACCGCGAGCAGGACCTGCGCCGTACAGATGTTCGACGTCGCCTTCTCGCGCCGGATGTGCTGCTCCCGCGTCTGCAGCGCCAGCCGGTACGCCGGGGCGCCGTCGGCGTCGACCGAGACGCCGACAAGGCGACCGGGCAACGACCGCTCGAGACCGGAGCGTACGGACATGAACCCGGCGTGCGGACCGCCGTAGAACAGCGGTACGCCGAAGCGCTGCGACGAGCCGATCACAATGTCGGCGCCGGCCTCGCCCGGAGCCTCGAGCACGGTCAGCGCGAGCAGGTCGGAGGCCACCGCGACCAGGGTGTCGCGGTCGTGCGCCGCCGCGATCAGCGGCTTCAGGTCGCGAACGACACCGCTCGAGCCCGGGTACTGCACCAGGAACCCGAAGAAATCGCCCTCGGGCAGACCGCCGGTCGTGTCGGCGACGACAACCTCGATCCCGAGTGCCTCCGCGCGGGTGCGCACCACGGCGATGGTCTGCGCGAAGCAGTCGGCGTCGACGAGGAAGCGGTCGGACTTGCTCTTCTTGTTCGAGCGGTGTGCCAGCGTCATCGCCTCGGCCGCTGCGGTCCCCTCGTCCAGCAGCGACGCGTTCGCGGTCGGCAACCCGGTCAGGTCGGACACCACGGTCTGGAAGTTCAGCAGCGCCTCGAGCCGGCCCTGGGAGATCTCCGGCTGGTACGGCGTGTACGCGGTGTACCACGCCGGGTTCTCGACCAGGCGGCGGACGATCACCGACGGCGTGAACGTGCCGTAGTACCCCTGGCCGATCATCGACGTAGCGACGGTGTTGCGCGCCGCGAGCTGACGCAGCTCGGTGAGCGCGTCCACCTCGGACGCCGGCTCGGGCAGCCGCAGCGCCTCGGCGGAGCGGATGGACGCGGGGACCGCGGCATCCACGAGCGCGTCGACGTCGTCGTACCCGAGGACTTGCACCATCCGGGCGACCTCGTCGGGTCGCGGTCCGATGTGGCGGTCCGCAAAGATCGCAGAGAGTTCGGTTGTCATCAAGAGGCTCCGTTGCTGGCTGTGCTGCCGGTGGCCTCCCCCTCTGTCACGCACCCTGCACGCTTCAGAGTCGCCTGCGACACTCGGTCCCTGGGCCTGAGAGGTTCCGGGGAGGAATTGCCCCTTCGGCGCCCGATGACACGGGTCTCTCCCGAGTGCTGTGAACGGCTGTCACGAGGCTACCAGCAACGAAGCCGGAGCTGTGCCTGCAGGTGCCCGGCAGGTCAGCCGGTCATCCGGGCGCGGCGACGGGCGGCGAGCTCGTCGTTCGCGTGCGGGTCGGCGTCCTCGTCGTCGTGACCGTCGGCGCGCTCGGTCGGCAGCTCGGACAGCGAACCCTCGACCTCACGCCAGACACCGCCGAGCGCGATGCCGAAAACGCCCTGGCCGCCGGCCAGCAGATCGATGACCTCGTCCGGCGAGGTGCACATGTACACCGAGGCGCCGTCGCTCATCAGCGTGATCTGGGTCAGGTCGTCGAACCCGCGCTTGCTCAGGTGCGCGATCGCGGTCCGGATCTGCTGCAGCGAGATCCCGGCGTCGAGCAGCCGCTTGATCACCTTCAGCAACAGAACGTCACGGAACCCGTACAACCGCTGGGTGCCGGAGCCGGTCGCGGGACGCACCGACGGTGAGACCAGGCCGGTGCGGGCCCAGTAGTCGAGCTGGCGGTAGGTGATCCCGGCGGCAGCGCACGCCGTCGGCCCCCGGAAACCGACGTCCTCCGGCATCGGCCGCAGGTCGTCGTCGAACAGCAGACCCTGGACGCCGGCAGTGGCGGTAGCGGCTGCCACAGCCTCTGCGTGCGCGTCGGACGTCGACTGCGCCGTCAGATCCGTGTCCCCGGTGCGTGTCACGCCTGAGCCTCCCTGGATACCGACTGGAACGATACCGACCGAAACGAGTCATCTGCGTGGAGTGACAGCACCCCACGACTCCTTCACGGTAAGCCGCCGCCCGAGGCGGGTCAACGACAACCGCACCGAGCCGCGAGCGTGTCGCGACCGCCGTACGAATCGTTACCTAGCCGCACTTGTGCCGGCCACCCGACGCGGCGCGCCGGGAAGGTCAGCTCTTGTCGAAGTCCTCGGGAGTCACCTGGTCGAGGAACTCCCGGAACCGCTCGACCTCCTCTTCCTCCTGCACCTCGTCCGTGCTGTTCGTCTCGCTCTCCGGGACCGGGATACCGGCCTCGGCGAGGATCTCGTCGGCGCAGAACACCGGCGTACCGGTGCGCAGCGCGATCGCGATCGAGTCCGACGGGCGCGCCGAGATCTCGGTCTTGTCGTCGAACACCAGGATCGCCTCGAACACACCGTCGTTCAGGTTCACGATCCGGACCTGGCTGAGGGTGTGCCCGAGCACCCGGATGGTCTCCGCGAACAGGTCGTGGGTCAGTGGCCGGGGCGGCTCCATGCCCTGCTGGGCGAACGCGATCGCACTCGCCTCGGCAGCGCCGATCCAGATCGGCAGATACCGCTCCCCGCCGACCTCCTTGAGCAGCACGATCGGCTGACTCGAGGGCATCTCCACCCGGACTCCGACCACGTCGACTTCGCGCACGTCTTCAGCCTACTCCGCGCGGAAGGTGGAGCGGTTACGGGCGCGGCAGCCTGGACCGCACCAGCGCGGTGTGCAGCCGGACGGTCAGCGCGGCCAGCTCGGCGGTCTGTTCGGTCCGGCGCGGGCCGGTGACCTGCTCGATCAGGCCGACCTCGCGATCCGCCGCGGTCCGGAAGGCACGCAGGTGCCGCGGCTCGATGCCGTACGACGCCAGCTCGGCGGCGACCTGGGCGATCACGATCGCATCGCCCGAATAATGCTTGCCAGTGGCCACGACCAGACCGTGCCCCTCCAACTCGTCGAGCAGCTCGGGCGACACGTCCGCCGCCGTACGGAGTTCCTCGCGGGTCAGCCGCAGCTCGGTGGCGGCGGCGCCGAAGTCCTCAGCGACCGGCTGCCCGGGGGTTTGCGGCGTACTCGGCGCGACCGGCGGGCCCGCGGCGGAGGGCCGCAGGCCACGGTCGATCGCGTCGAGGTGTTCCTTGATCACCTTCAACGGCAGGTACCGGTCGCGCTGGGCCGCCAGCACGTACCGCAGCCGCTCGACATCGGCGGCGCTGAACTTGCGGTAACCGGACGGCGTCCGGGCCGGCGAGACCAGGCCCTCGGCCTCCAGGAACCGGATCTTGGAGATCGTGACATCGGCGAACTCGTCCTGCAGCAGCTTCAGCACCTCGCCGATGCCGCGGCCGCCCGCCGGTGCGTCGGCGCTGGGGTCAGGCTTGGCCACTGGCGTAGTACACCAGCCGGTACTTGCCGATCTGGACCTCGTCGCCGTTGGTCAGCTGCACCTCGTCGATCCGGTCCCGGTTCACGTACGTACCGTTCAGGCTACCGACGTCGCGGACCTTGACGCCGTGCGCGTCGCGGCGGAACTCCGCGTGCCGGCGCGACACGGTCACGTCGTCCAGGAAAATGTCGCTGTCCGGGTGCCGGCCGGCGGTCACCACGTCCACGTCGAGCAGGAACCGGCTGCCCGCGTTCGGCCCGCGCTGGACGATCAGCAGGGCGGATCCGGCCGGCAGCGCGCCGACCGCCGCGGCGTCGTCGGCCGACAGCGGCTCACCGGTCTGCTCCGGCTCCGGCTCGGCCCCGATCGGGGTGAGCATCGCGGTGTCGGTGACACCGGGCGTCGGTGGCGTCTGAGGGGTCGCCGGGGCTGCCGCCGGGCGGTCCGCGCCAGGCAGCATCGCTCCGCACTGCGAGCAGAACCGGCTGCCCTCGGAGTTCTCGTGCCCGCACTGGTTGCAGAACGGCATACTGTGATCCTCCCGCTCGCCGGCGGTCCGGCGACGTCTCGATAGACCCCGTGTTGACAGTGTTGACAGTGTGGCCAAGGGCCTCAACCCTCGACCAGCGGTTGAGGCCGGTAACGCTATCAGCCGGCGGTCAGCCCTGGTCGAGCTGGGCCTGGTACGCCTCGGCGTCCATCAGCGCGGACACCTCGTCGGCGTCCTCCACGTCGATGTCGAGCAACCAGCCCTCGCCGTACGGGTCGCTGTTGACCAGGTCGGGCTGGTCGGCGAGCGCCTCGTTGACGGCGGTCACGGTGCCGTTCACCGGGGCGAACAGGTCGCTCACGCTCTTGGTCGACTCCAGCTCGCCGCAGGCGTCGCCGGCCCGGACCGTACTGCCGACCTCGGGGAGCTGCACGTACACGATGTCACCGAGCTGGTCCTGCGCGAAGTCGGTGATACCGACCCGCACCGGGCCGTCCTCGCCGGCCTTCACCCACTCGTGCTCGGCCGTGTACTTCAGGTCTTCGGGGTACACCTTCGTTCCTCTTTCGCTCAAGGACAGCTCTACGGGGGGCTTACTTGGTCGGGCTGGGCGCCGGGCGAGCGTAACGATGCTCTTCCGGAGCGTGCAAGGCGGTGATCGCGACCGTCTCCAGCTCGGTGACCTCGGCGGTTCCGCCCACCTGCGGACCGGTCACCTCACTGACCAGACCACCCGGGAAGTTGGCCGCCTCGGCCAGGTTGTGGGACTCCCCGATCGCCTCGATCACGTACGGCGAGACCACCTTCTGACCGTCGATCCGGATCCCCGGGGCGTCGTCGGTGAAGTCGGTGCTGGCCACCACCCGGACCGATCCGTTGATCTGGATCGCCTCGGCGCCGGCGTCGCGCAGCTCCTCGATCGCGTCGAGCAGGTTGCCCGAGGTCATCTTGCCCTGCGGGTCGTTCAGCGTGATCCGGACCCCCGGTCCCTGCGCGGGCAGCGTGCCGGCCAGGATGCCGAGTGTGCGGACCTGGGCCTCGGCCTGCTCGCGGGCGGTCTGCGCCTTGTCCGCGCTCGAGGACAGCGAGTTCTTCCGCTCCTCCAGGTCGGCGATCTCGCTCTCCAGTCGCCGGGTGTTCTGCCCGAGGCCGTCGAGAATCGCGATCAGGTCTTCGCGGCGGGCATTCTGGTAGCCGTCGTCGGCTCGGTTCACCCGCACCTGGACGACCGCGACGCAGGCGACCAACGCGAGCACGACCGCGACGATCGCCTGCCCGCGGGACGGCTTGAACCCGGCCTTCAGCCGGCGCAGCGCCGGGTTCGGCACGCGCTTGTTCGGCATCGGCGTCGGGCGCTCCGGCGGATCGGCCGGTTGTGGGGTTTTCTCGTCGCTCATGATCAGGCCCGGAAGATGTGCCGCCGGATGGCGGCCATGTTGGTGAAGATGCGGATGCCGAGCACGACGACCACACCGGTGGACAGCTGCGACCCGACCCCGAGCTGGTCGCCCAGGTAGACGATCAGCGCCGCGATCAGGACGTTGGACACGAACGAGACAACGAACACCTTGTCGTCGAAGATCCCGTCCAGGAACGCCCGCAGCGCACCGAACACCGCGTCCAGCGCGGCGACCACGGCGATCGGCAGGTACGGCTGCGCCCAGTCCGGGACGTCGGGCGCGACCAGCAGACCGACGACGACCCCGATCACCAGTCCGAGTACGGCGATCATCTCGTTCGCACCTTCGCGTAGCGCAACGCGATGGTCGCATCGGCCGGCACCAGCAAGGAATCCTCCGTCGTGATCGTCATCCGGACACCGAAGTTGCTCACCAGGTACTGCACCCACTGCCCGCCGGAACTCTGCGCGAACCGGGCGGGCATGGTCGCGGTGTCCCCGATCGCCAGCACCGTGTACGGCGGAGTCAGCGAACTGTAGTCGACGGTGATCGCACTGCCCGCGCCGCGGATCGCGGTCAGCGAGGTGATCCGGCGGCCGTTCACCGAGACCGCCTCCGCGCCGGCTGTCCACAGACCGTTGACGAGCTGCTGCAGATCGACGTCGAGCAACCGGCCTTCCTTGGCGTCGGCGTCCTTGGCGTCGTCAATCACCACCTTGAGCCCCGGGCCGGTGACCGCGATCGCCCCGGTCTGCAGCTCCAGGTCGTCGACCTTCTGCTGCAGGGCGGCACCGGCGCTGTCGCTGCTCAGTCCGCTGGCCTGCAACCGCCGTACCTCGTCGGCGAGCCGCGACTGGTTGTTGCGCAGGTCGTTCAGCCGGCCGTCCGCGGTGTTGATGCGGGCGATCAGCTCCTTGCGCTGCTTCTCCGCCTCGGGGGCGCTGCGATAGTTCTGCACGGCGGCCACGGCGAGCAGGAAGCCGAGCACCGCGGCGGCCACCACCATCATGATCCGGTGCCGGGACCGGGTCTGCTTGCCGCCGGAGGTCGACCGGGTCCGCGCCGCGGCCGCGTACCCCTCGTCGATCGGGTGCGCCATCAGGTTGTTCAGCAGGGACATCGAGGCGTCGACGCGCCGTGGAGGTGGCTGCTGAGACGGCTGCTGAGGAGCTTGCTGGGTCACCCTGCCGAATCCTTGATCGGTTTCACCGTCTGGACCAGGTGCCGTAGTTGGGCGAAGTACAGCGCGCCGGCCCAGTAGTACAGACCGGTACCCCAGATCGCGAACGCCCACCCGAACACGCGGGCGAGCAGGTTGAGGGTGCTGTCGCCGTCACCGAGCAGCAGCAGCGGGAACGCGTACAGCAAGCAGAAGGTCGCGGACTTGCCGAGGAAGTGCACCGGCAGCGCGTTGAAGCCGCGCCGGTGCAGAGCCGGCAGCGTGAGGGTGAGCAACAGGTCGCGCAACGGCAGCGCGATCGCCAGCCACCACGGGATGATGTCCCGCAACGCCAGGCCGAGGACCGTGGCGAAGATGTACAGCCGGTCGGCGACCGGGTCGAGCATCTGGCCGAGGCGGGTCGTCTGGTTCATCCGCCGGGCGATCTGGCCGTCTGCCCAATCGGTGAAGCCCGAGACGGCGAGCACCAGCAGCGCCCAGCCGTCCTCCTGGGGACCGAGCACGAGCCACAGGAAAAGCGGCACTCCCAGCAACCTGAGGAAGCTGAGCGCGTTCGGGATCGTCCACACCCGGTCGGACACTTCCAAGTCCGGCACGCGACCCCTCCCTCTTTCCACCCTGGACACCCGTCGTAACTGTACTGGGGCGCGTCGACAGGTTTGCGCCCGGCCGTACCGGGGCAGGCCCCGACCTTCCCGATCGGCCGGATCCTGTTACGAGAACGCAGCCATCCCCCGCCCGCTACGCCTGCGACGAAGCAGTGATCCGATCGATATCGACCGGTGACTCTGCGGGCTGCTTACGCTGGGCAGATGAGGTTCCTCGTACTGATCTACGGCAACCCGGAGTCACGGGCCGTGTGGGACTCGCTCAGCGACGAGCAGAAGAAGGAAGGCATGGCGGGGTACGCCGCGCTGCACGAGGCGCTGGCCGCGCGCGGGGAACTGATCGCGTCCGAGTCGCTGGACGCCCCGGAGCTCACCAAGCAGGTGCTGGTCCGGGACGGTACGGCGCTGACGACGGACGGACCGTTCGCCGAGGTGAAGGAACAGCTGGCCGGCTTCTATCTGCTGGAATGCGACTCGATGGACCGTGCGGTGGAGATCTCCACGCAGATCCCGGAGGCGCCGTTCAGTGTCGTGGAGGTCCGCCCGATCCGCGACCTCGGCGCGTTCATGTGACTTACGAGGAACTCCTCCGGGAGCAGGCTCCGCGGGTGCTCGGGGTGCTGGTCCGCCGGTACGGCGACTTCGACGCCTGCGAGGACGCCGTACAGGAGGCACTGCTCGCGGCGTACCTGCAGTGGCCGGCCGACGGCGTGCCGGCGAATCCGCGCGGCTGGCTCGTCACGGTCGCGTCGCGGCGGCTGATCGAGGTACTGCGGCGGAATGCGGCCCGCGCGCAGCGTGAGGAGACCGTGGCCTCGTGGACTCCCCCGGAGCCGGCGTCCGGCGAGGACGACTCGCTGACGTTGCTGATGCTGTGTTGTCATCCGGAGCTGACGCCGCAGTCACAGGTCGCGCTGACGTTGCGCGCGGTCGGCGGGCTGACGACCGCGGAGATCGCCCGCGCGTTCTTGGTGCCGGAGGCAACGATCGGGCAGCGGATCAGCAGGGCGAAGGCGAAGCTACGGGGCGCGGAGTTCGCGTTGCCGCCTGCCGCGGAGCAGTCTGCGCGCCTGGCCGCCGTACTGCATGTGCTGTATCTCGTCTTCAACGAGGGGTACACCGCATCGTCCGGTCCGTCGCTACACCGGGAGGAGCTGAGCGCGGAGGCGATCCGGCTGACCCGGCAACTGCATGCAGCGCTGCCGGCGGATGGTGAGGTGGCCGGGCTGCTCGCGTTGATGCTGCTGACGGATGCGCGACGGCCGGCACGGACGATGGACGACGGCGCCCTGGTGCCGTTGCCGGAGCAGGACCGTTCGCTGTGGGACGCGGCCGCGATCGCCGAGGGCACCGCGCTGATCGAGGCGGCGTTGCGCTCGGCGCCTGTCGGTCCGTACCAACTGCAGGCCGCGATCGCCGCCGTCCACGACGCGGCAGCCACCGCGGACGCGACCGACTGGCGCGAGATCCTCATGCTGTACGAACTGCTCGAGTCGGTCGCACCGGGGCCGATGGTGACGCTGAACCGGATCGTCGCCGTCGCGATGGTGCACGGGCCGGCGGCCGGGTTGGCGTTGCTGGCGGATGTGGATCCGGCGCTGCGCGAGCACCATCGGCTGGCGGCCGTTCGTGCGCACCTGCTCGAACTGTCCGGCGATGCTGTCGGCGCGCGCCAAGAGTACGAACGCGCGGCCCGGCTGACCGAGAGCGTTCCCGAGCAGCGTTATCTGCAGTCGCGCGCCGCTAGTTTGCGAGTCTTCCAGGGCGGCCCCAGCTGAGTTCGGCTTCGATCGTCAGCTGCAGGAACCCGTCGACGGCGTACGGACGGACGGCGTCCTCGACCCGGGCATCGAAATCGGCGGCCTCGTCGGCCGTCATCAGGTCGCGGGCGAGGCTCGAGGTCGAGTGGAACTGCTCGACGTAGTCGGCGACCTTCTGGCGGTAGGTGACCGGTGCGGTTCGCGCCGTAGCGGTCAGGTCGAGCAGGCCGCGCTCGCGGATCGCTTCGACGACGCGGTACTTCGGGTCGTGGTCCTGCTTCCGCGAATGCCGCTGGATCGCCTCGACCACGCCGCCCCACCACGGCATGTCCACCGGCCCGTGCTCCACGACGACGAGCTGGGCATTCGGCGTCAGGTGTGGCACGATCCGCGCGAACGTCTCCTCCCACGGCATCCAGTGGATGCTCGCCCCGGCCGTGACGAGTGCGTACGGCCCGTCGAGGTCGGCGGTCTCGATCGCGCTGACCTGCCAGCGGAGGTTCGGACGATCGCCGCCGGGCCGCTGCTTCCCGGCCGCCACCATCGCCGCCGAGAAGTCGACCGCGTCGACCTGATCGACCGACGGCGCGAGCGGCCGGGCGATCGCGCCCTCACCCGCACCGATGTCGAGCACCCGGCGCGGCTCGTCGGTGATCAGCTGCCGGAGCCGGTCGAAGACCTCGTCCGGGTACGGCGGCCGATGCTGATAGGCCTGCGCCACTGCCTCCTGCTGGAACGTCGCCGCGAGCTCAGTCATGTCTCGGAGCCTAGAGGGGGCGCGCGGTCCGGACACCACATTCTGCTGCGGGCCGACGTAACCTGCGCGTCGCGTCCGATCACACAGCTGAAACACACGCTGCCTACGGTGAGGGTCCACGTCAGCCGCGCTGAAGGCGGTGAGGCCGATGTACGAGCACGTCGACCCGTTCATCGGGACCGGCGCCACCGACCTGCCCGCACCCAAGGGCCTGGCCGCGACCTGGTGGTGGCCGAAGCCGCAGGTCGGCAACACCCACCCCGGCGCCGTACACCCGTTCGGGATGGTCTCGGCCTGCCCGTACTCCGGGGCCTACCCGACCGGCTACGGGCTCTACGACTTCAACACCGAGGGCGTGCCCGGCCTGTTGTACGACCGCCCCGTCGCGTCCGGGTTCACCCACTTCCAGCAGTCCGGCACCGGCGCGATCCGCAAGTACTACAACTACTTCCGGGTCACGCCGATGCTCGGCCCGCTGGACGACCTGGGCACCACGTGGGGTCTGCTCGACGAGGTCGCCGAGCCCGGCTACTACGCCGCGACGCTCAGCTCCGGAGTGCGCTGCGAACTCACGGTCGGACCGAAGTCCGCCGTCCACCGGTACACCTTCCCCGCGCACGACGCCGCCCGGATCGTCGTCGACGCCTCGACCGGCGGCCTGGCCATCCCGCACAGCCGGACCGTGCCGTTGAAGGCGCACCTGGCGATGCTGGAGCCAGGCGTCGCCCAGGGCGAGATCCACGTCGAGGGTGTGCCGCTGGCCGTACATCTGGAGGTCGACGCTCCCGGCTGGCGGCAGCTGCTGTGGTACGACCGGCGCCTGATGCCCGGCGGCACCCGCCTCGACTTCGACTACATCCGGCCGACCACGCTGCGGCCGTTCGGGCTGATCTTCATCGGACCGGCGCGCGCCGAGCAGACCGTGGAGGTCCGGCTCGGGTTCTCCCTGCGCGGCTGTGCGTCGGCCCGCGACAACCTGCACACCGACGTCGGCCGGACCGGCACCGCCTTCGCCGGCCGCTGCGACCGTACGGCGGCCACCTGGCGCGATCACCTCGGCAAGGTGGCGATCAGGACCGGGTCGAACGACCAGGCGACCGTCTTCGGCACCGCGCTGTACCACTCGCTGATCAAGCCGTGCTTCGCCCCGGACGAGAGCCCGTCGTGGACCACCGACGGCCCGTACGCGTTCGACATCTGCACGATGTGGGACATCTACCGCACCCAGCTGCCGCTGATGACCACGCTGTTCCCGCAGCGATCGATCGCGCTGGCCGGCGCGATGCTGTCGATCTGCGAGCAGGAGGGCAACCTGCCGATCGGCTACCGGATGGCCAAGGGCGCCGACCGGTTCTCCCGGCAGGGCAGCGCGCTCGCGCACACCTTCCTGGCCGACCTGTGCCAGCTGGATCTGCCCGGGATCGACTGGGACTGGGCGATGGTGCACCTGGAGATGGACCTGCGCCGGACGTACGGCGAGGACTACCTGGTGCACGGCGTGGCGCACCCGATCAGCCACACCCTCGACCTGGCGTATGCCTACCACTGCACCGCGGCGATCGCCCAGAAGGTCAACGACCTGCCGCTGGCCCGGCAGATGCGCGACCTCGCGCAGGGCTGGCGCGCGGCGTACGACCCGGGCACGGGTCTGCTGCACGACTCCACGTTCTACGAGGGCGGCCGGTGGAACTACTCCTTCCGGCTGCTCCACGACATGCGCGCCCGGATTGCCCTGGCCGGCGGCGACACGGCGTTCGTCCGGCTGCTCGACCGGTTCTTCGGGTACGACGCCGTACCGGTCACCCAGCCGGGCGTGGCACCGACGGTGGCCGAGATGGACGCCGGGTACGACCTGCGCCGGTTCGAAGGGCTGAACAACGAACCCGACTACGAGGCGCCGTGGGCCTACCACTACGCCGGACGGCCGGACCGGACCGCCGAGGTGGTGCACGCCGCGGTCGCCAACCAGTTCGGCACCGGCCGGGGCGGGCTGCCGGGGAACGACGACTCCGGCGGGCTCTCCGCGTGGTACGTGTGGGCGACGCTCGGGCTGTTCCCGGTGGCCGGGCAGAACCTGTTCCTGGTCAGTGCGCCGGCCGTGGCGGAGTCCACGCTCCGACTGCCTGACGGCGAACTGTCGATCAGTACGTCGGGATTCGAGCCGGTCGAGGCCGGCGGACCGGTCAACTACGTCCAGTCGATCGCCGCGAACGGCAGGACCCTCGAACGCCCCTGGATCTCCGGGCGCGAACTGCGGCAGCTCCGCACCCTGCACGTCGAACTCGGCCCCCGGCCCTCCGGCTGGGGCACCCGGATCAGGCCACCGTCCACATCCGACCCGCTGCACACCACCGGAGGTGACGTATGACCGTCGACGAGACACCCGTCCCGTCCACGCCCGGCCGCCGGCTGGTCCTCGTGGTGCGGGCCGATCCGGTGATCTGCGGGCATTCCGGTGAGGCGCGGTGCCTGGCAGAGGTCGCGCTCACCCGCGGGTTCGACGACGTACGGATCGTGACCTGGCCGCTGGACGCGCTGGAGGCGGCGCGGTTGCCGCTGAAGCCACTCGATCGCGTGCTGCCGTACAGCCCTGGCATCACGGTGGAGCGGCCCGATCCGGTCGGCGACTACCGGGTGCCGGACGGACGGTACCTGGCAGGGCTCGTCGGGCGGCTGGTCGAGCTGTTCCTCGACGGCGTACCGACGGTGGCGATGTCGCTGTACCTGAGCCCGCACGCACTTGCCGTCCAGGAAGCCGTCCAGGTGGCACGCCGGATCGGGTCCCCGCAGGTCGTCACCGTGGCCGAGGCGGTGGGCTCGGACATCACCAATGTGGTCCGCGACTGTGTGCGCACCGGCCGGTTCGGGGCGGCCGCGCAGCTCCTGTCCGGCTACCTGGCGGCCGACCACTGCGTCGCGGTGTCGCAGTACACCAAGGATCTGATCGTGGCCTCGGCGGCGACACTCGACAGCCTGCACGGTACGACGTTCGCGCGGCAGTGCGCCGAACGGATCGCCATCTCCTACCCGGCCGTCGACTCCTGGCCGTACCTGTCGCTCACCGACGACGCGATCGGCGCGACGCTGACCCGGCGCGGCCTTTCGCGGGACGGGTACGTGCTGTTCCTGTCCCGGATCGCTTCGGCGAAAGGGATCGACGACCTGATCGACGCGTACGCCGGATCGCGGTCGGCCGAGCGTGTGCAACTGGTGCTGGCCGGGCGCGGCCCGCAGGAGGACGAGGTCGTCGCGCGGGTGGCAGCCGCCGGGCTGGGCGAGCGGGTGCCGGTGCTGACCGACGTGGACGACGCCGAGAAGCCCGCGCTGATGGCCGGGAGCGCGGCGTTCGTGCTACCGACCCGCGAGGAGGCACAATTCGTGGAGACCTTCGGGATCGCGCTGGTGGAGAAGGCGCTGGCCGGCGGCGGACCGGTCATCACCTGCGCGACCGGCGGCGTCCCCGAAGCGGTCGGCGACACGGCACTGCTCGTGCCGCAGCACGACCCGGCCGCGCTGCGCGCCGTACTGGACGACGTCGTCTGCGACTGGACGCCCGAGCAGCGTGCCATGGCCGAGCAGGACGCGCGGGCGTACGCGTTGCAGTTCGACCGGGTCGCCGTGTTCGATCGGCTCTTCGCTCGGGTCGAGCGTGCCGCCGTACCGGCCGCCTGAGCTCTGGTCCTGTGCACAGCAGGGTTCTGCGGCACGGAATTTCTGCATCCGGAAGGATGTCGTCCGGAACCGGGATTAGCCTGCGACCCATGAAGAACGCAGCGGCACTCATCGAGGACGCTCAGGTGCACGTGGTCCCGGCGAACGAGGCGCCGTGGGAAGACCTGCAGGCGATCCTCGGTACGGCGGACGCGGGACAGTGCCAATGTCAGCGTTTCAAGGTCCGCGGGTGGATCTGGCGTGACTCGACCCTGGACGAGCGGACCACCCGGCTCCAGGAGCAGACCGCATGCGGTACGCCGGATGCGCGGGCGACGGCAGGGGTGGTGGCCTACGTCGACGGTGAGCCGGCTGGGTGGGCGGCGGTCGAGCCGAGGACGGCGTACCCGAAGCTGCGGACGTCGCGGATCCCGTGGGCCGATCGCCACGAGGACAAGGACGACGACAGCGTCTGGGCGGTCACGTGTCTGCTGGTCCGCAAGGGCTTCCGTGGCCGCGGTCTCACCTATCACCTGGCGCGCGCCACGATCCCGCACGCCCGCTCCCGTGGGGCCCGCGCCCTCGAGGCGTACCCGATGCTCACCCAGCCCGGGAAGACCGTCACCTGGGGCGAACTCCACGTC
Organism: Kribbella sp. NPDC048915; assembly: GCF_040649595.1. NCBI lineage: Bacteria > Bacillati > Actinomycetota > Actinomycetes > Propionibacteriales > Kribbellaceae > Kribbella > Kribbella sp. NPDC048915. The sequence continues at coordinate 117,130 of NZ_JBEZFT010000005.1, forward strand.
GGCCCGCACCAGGCCTTCGACGAGGCAGGCTTCCGCCAGGTCAGCCACCCCACCCTCCGGCGCACGGTGATGCGCGTCGACTTCGAGTAGCTCAGTCATAGGTGGCCTGGGCCTGCCAGGTGGTGCGGCTGAGAGCGAAGAGCCAGGCGCGGGTGTCGGCGGTCTGGAACTGGAAGCGGGCCTGGCGATTCTCGGTGGCCGGGTCCCACCAGCGCTCGGCGGTGAGCCAGGGGCCGGCCCAGCCGGTGATCGGGTACAGCTTGTTGCTGTCGGCAACCTGGACGCCCGGACCGCGGGTGGTGGTGCCGACGGGCAGCAGGGAGAACGCGGCGGGCACACCGCTCAGGTCACCGCGGGCGGTGACCGAGACCAGGGAGCCGTCCGCGGCGAACACCTTCGCGGGGATCGGCTCGGGGAAGATCGTGGTCGGCGCCAGGACCGGCCAGCGCGCGGTGCCGGTGATCGCCCCGGGCCACGGCTGGTCCGGAGGGCGGGCGGGCACCGGCGGGTCGCCCCACGGGATCAGCGTCTGCCGCTCCGCGACGCCACGTCCACCGCCGACCACCACCGACACGACCGCCCCGTGACCGAGCATGCTCTGCACCCGGGACAGCGCCCGGTGGATCCGCTCGTCCGGACCGCCGCCCCACAAGCCATCCGCATGCGCGCCGACCGGATCCACCTGGTCGGGGATCAGCCGCACCCGGACGACCGGTGACATCAGCTCACTGGTCGCCGTCCCGCTCCCCTGCAGCTGCCAGCGCACCCGGTCCACCACGTCGGCCGCGGTGAACCAGCGCGGATGCAGCCACTCCCGCTCATGGATCCGCCCGGACTCGGTGCCGACCTCGACCCGCAGCGTCGTACACACCAGACCGAGCTCGGTCAGCCGGACGATCAACTCGTCGGCGACCGCCCGGACCGCGAACGCGACCTGGTCGACGCGGTCCACCGACGGCTCGAAATCGAGAGTGCGGGTCAGCTCCGGCGGAACCTCCCGGCCGGTCACGGGCCGGTCGTCGTACCCCCGGGCGAGCCGATGCGCGAAAGCGCCGCCCGGGCCGAACCGGGTCAGCACCTCGGTCGCGGGCAGCCGCGCGAACGCGCCCAGCGACCGCAGTCCCAGCCGGCGCAGCAGATCCGTGAGCTCCGGCTGCTCGAGGACGTCGATCCGCAGCGGCGCGAGGAATTCCGGCGAACCGCCCGGCGGCACCACGTGCATCCGGGTCCGCGGTGAACTCGTCCGGGCTGCCTGCTCCGCGGCGAACGGGCCGTCGGCGATCCCGATCCGGCTGCCGGGCACGTCGTACGTCTCCAGGCGGTCGAGCAGCTTCGCCGCGGCGGCCTCCTCACCGCCGTAGAACCGGGCCGGACCGCGCGCCTTCAACGCGCACATCCCCGGCCGGATCACCTGCACGCCCGGGGTGATCGCCTCCAGGCACGAGACCACCGGATCGTACGCCCGCGCGTCGATCACCGGGTCGTACTTCAGCACGACCAGCTCCGGGCACCGCGACTGCGCGTCCCGCGCGCGCTGACCGCGCCGTACCCCCTCGGCCCGGGCGGCGGCAGAGGTGGCGAGCACCTTGCCCTTCTCCAGGACGGCGATCGGCTCGTCCGGTGACAGCCCGGTCGCCGCGGCGGCCGCAGCCACCGGCCAGTCCGGCACCCAGATCACCATCGTCCGCGTGAGGCCGGCCACTAGCCCACCGCCTCGATCCGGTCCGGCCACTCCTCCGGGCGGACGAGCTCGGCCGGCTCGGCAGACCGGATCGCGCCGTCGGGACCGGGCAGCCAGAGGTCGTGGCGGGCACGGACGGCGGCGCGCCGACCGGTCACCGCCACGGTCGCCCGGCGGGCGGTGAGCAGACCCTCGCCGTCGCCGAATCCGGTCCAGGCGTTGCTCTCGATCTCGAACCGGGCCTCGCTGCCCGGCCAGGACCCGTACGCGATCAGCATCGCGCCGCGGGTCCGCAGTCGCGCGGCGAGCCGGGACGCCTCCCCCGACGTCACGTCACCCGGGGGACGGACGACGACCACGGTCAGCGCGTCGACCAGCGCGGCGACGACGCTCAGCCACTCCGGCCCCGGATCCGGGACGAGCACCAGCCGCTCCAGATCCACCCCGAGCCCGCGCGCAGCCTCCGCTCCGAACGACGGCACGCCCACCACACCGCACCAGGCGCCCTCCGTGGACGGCCCCGCCATCAGCGCCATCACCAACGCGGCGCTGCCCCGCACCGAATACACCGAGCCACCGCGCAGGCTCGCCCCGCCGAGCAACTCACCCACCGCCGGATGGGTCGGCAACTCCCTGGACACCCCGGCCGTGTCCAGCGCCTGCTGCACCCGGGCCGCCGAATGCCCCTTTTGGGCCTTCTTCTGAGCCGTGGCCCGCGCGAGAAGCAGCCGGGCATGATCGAGCGCCGCCACTCGACCTTCCGTCTCGCTCCCCGTCATACTCCCATGTTCGAACACCTGTTCGAACAAGTCAATCCGGTCGTCCACAGCCCCTGAACTGGCTAGAGTCCGGCCCATGCGGCGCGTCGACCATCCACGCTTCGTCACCGCCCTGCGCCAGGTAGAGGACAGTATCGCCGCCGCCTGGGACAGTTTCTGCGCGGACAGCGGCGTCCACCCCGGTACCGCGGAAGCGCGCGCCCTGGCCGAGGTCGTACTGCAGGACCCGTCGGAGTTCGACTGGCGGATCGTGGACGGCGCACTGAACCAGCTGACGTGCCCCGACTGCGGCGCCACGCTCGGCGCCGGCGCCACCGGCTGCCCGACCTGCGACCGGGCGAACGGCTTCCGGTTCGCCGCTCGAGAGACCGACCGGCCCGGCGTACCGCCGGGGAACGAACACGCCATCCGCGTCTCCTCGGCCGTCGCCCGCACGCGCCACCGGTACTCGCCGCGAGCACGAGCCGGTTACGAGTTGCTCCTGCCCGACCTGCTCGCCGGACTGCTTCCCAGCACGCCCGAGGCGCAGCGAATGAAGCACCTCATCAATCAGCACAGTGACGAAGAGCTGGAGCAGCTGATCACCCCAGCGGACATCGGCGCGAGCAGAGGTGTTGCCGACATAGGGTGAGTGCATGCCAAGGACTATTGCCACCAACACCAAGGTCGACCTGGATGGTCTGCTCGAGTTCGTACGGCCGCGGCACCACATGCTGCTGATGACCACGCGGGCCGACGGCTCGGTGCAGGCGTCGCCGGTGTCGGGTGGGGTGGACACCGAGGGACGGATCGTCATCTCGTCGTACCCGGAGCGTGCCAAGAGCACGAACGTGAAGCGGGCCGGCAAGGCGAGCGTCGTCGTACTGTCGGACGAGTGGAACGGCGCGTGGGTCCAGGTGGACGGCCGCGGCGAAGTGATCGAGCTGCCAGACGCCGTGGAGCCGCTGGTCGACTACTACCGCTCGATCTCCGGTGAGCACCCGAACTGGGACGAGTACCGCGAGGCGATGGTGAAGCAGGGCAAGTGCCTCATCCGGATCACCCCGGACCGCTGGAGCCCGATCGCCACCGGCGGCTTCCCCGCCCGCCTCGCCGACGACTGATCCGGCTGATGCCGACCGCCTTGGTCGTGCACGCACACCCGGACGACGAGGTCTTCGCGACCGGCGCGGCCACGTCAATGCTGAGTGGGCAGGGCTGGGACGTCGTACTGCGGGTTGCTACCGCCGGCCTGCACGGAGCGTTCGATCACCTGCCCGCGTCGTGCGCGCTGCTGGGCATCGACGAGTGGAACTGGTTGGGCACCAAGGACCAGTGGACTGACGACGGTGGTCACGCCGGCCCACACACCCTGGCGTCCGCCCCGCCGCAAGCCGTGGCCGAGCCCATCGCCCTGGCCGTCGAGGCACTGCGGCCAGAGCTGGTGCTGACCGTAGGAAGAGACGGGCTGACAGGCCACCCGGACCACATCGCCATCTCCCGTGCCGTCGAGACAGCAACGCAGCACGCCGACTGTCGTGTCCTGGGCTCGCGACTCAGAGCCCAGGACGTCCGTGCGGGCGAGCAACTGATCCAGCAACTCGCGCCGGGTCAGCAGATCGGCTCCGGTCGCGTCACCGGATGCGCTACGCCGCTGGAGCAACTGGGCGGCGCGTCCGAGCAGCGACGCCGGCAAGCGCTCGACGAGTACTACAAGGGCCTCGGCACCAAGCCACTCGCCGAACTCCTCGAAGTACACCGCCCCAGCAGCGACGGCCTACTGCTGCGTGCCGTGTTCGACGCAACCACCTGGACCCAGGACCACTTCGAGCACCTCACCACCTGAAGCCCTCCCGCGCCATCCATAGGCCAACTGTGGTGGGTGCGGACAGGCTGTGGTGGGTGCAGACAGGCTGTGGTGGGTGCAGACAGGCTGTGGTGGGTGCAGACAGGCTGTGGTGGGTGGGGACCTGATATTGCCTGTCGAAACCCCCGCTACGTATCGCACCACCCCAGTCGTCAACGCCCCGCGCCCGGTGGACCGGCCGCGCGTGGGTGCAAACAAAACGCGGCAGGTACGGACAGGCTGCGGTGGGTGCGGACAGGCTTGTGGTGAGTGCGGACAGGCTGCGGTGGGTGCGGACAGGCTGTGGTGGGTGGGGACCTGATATTGCCTGTCGAAACCCCCGCTACGTGTCGCACCACCCCAGTCGTCAACGCCCCGCGCCCGGTGGACCGGCCGCGCGTGGGTGCAAACAAAACGCGGCAGGTACGGACAGGCTGCCGCGGGTACGAACAGGCTGTGGTGGGTGCGGACAGGCTGCGGTGGGTGCGGACAGGCTGTGGTGGGTGCGGACAGGCTGTGGTGGGTGGGCCCGGACCTGATATTGCCTGTCGAAACCCCCCGCTACCTGTCGCACCACCCCAGTTATCAACGCCCCGCGGGCCGCGCAGCGGCGACAAAGTTGCGACTGGGGAGCGCAGCACACCTGAAATGACCGGCAGGACTCCCCACTCCAACTCGTCCCGTCCACGCCCATGGACAAAATCAGCCCCGTCCCGGCTGCCGCCCTGCCCCAGCTCCACACCGCATGTCCCAGGTCCACACCGCATGTCGTGGGTGGAACCCCAGAGCTCCGGTCGTCGGCCGGTCAGTGCTTTGTGCGGCGTTCCATTGTTTGGGTGATGCGATGCATGGCGCTCTCCAGGTGTTCGCGCAGTGCTGCTTCCGCGCCGGCTTCGTCGTGGGCGATGCAGGCGTCGAGGATCGCCTGGTGTTCGCGGCGGGTCTGCTCGATGCGGGCCTTGGTCTGACGCGAGCCGAATCGGTACCGCTCACTGTTCTGCCAGACCGGCTCGATCGCGCGTGGCAACCAGCGGGACCCGCCGGCCCGGTAGATCGAGAAGTGGAACTCGGTGTGCGCCTGGCGGGAGGCGATGTTGTCACCCAGCTTCGACAGCCGGACGTGCTCGGCCAGCGACTCCCGGGCCGCCTTCTCGTCGGTGTCGGAGAACTGCGTGGCCGCAGCCCGCACGGCCAGCGACTCCAGCGCGAGCCGGGTCTGGTGGGTGTCGCGGAGGTCCTCCATCGAGAGTTCCCGGACCCAGGCGCCCTTGTGCGGGACGATCTCGACCAGCCCGAGCGCCGCCATCCGCCGCAGCCCTTCCCGGATCGGCATCTGGCTCATGTCGAGCCGCTTCGCGAGCTCTTCGAGGCGCAGCGCCGTACCGCTGGGGAGTTCTCCGGACAGGATGAGTTCGTGCAGTTCGGCGGCGGCTTCCTCGGCGAGCGTACGACGCCCGGTCGGCCCTCCGGGCGTGAGCTCGAGACGTCGGATCATCGGTCGCTGGCAGCCTCTCTCCTCTTCGACTCTGGAGGTACCGTAGCCGCCTGCCGGGCTTCCTGGGCGCTTCCTCGGCGGATTGCTCATTTCGGACTCCTCCGAACCGCTTCGAACGCTCTGTGGTCTAGGCCGCGATCGTTCAGAAGGCGGTCAGGTCGATCAGGACGCGTCCCGACGGGCGCTCCAGCAGCTCACCGATCCGGGCCGCCGGCACCAGGTCGTACTCCGTCCGCCAGGACGATCCGGCGATGTCGGCGAGCGCCTGACCGACGGCGTTCGGGGCCAGTACGGTCCGCTGCAGATTCACCGGCAGCAGGCGCATGTCCCGGCCGATCAGCTGATGCAGGTTGATCGTGCTGAACTCACCGAAGCGGTAACCCAGTACGGCGATCCGCCCGCCCGGTGAGATGTGTCCGAGCACGCCACCGGTGACCGGACCGCCCATCGTGTCGATCACCGCATCGCACCACGGCAGCTCCCGGCCCACCTGCCCCAGACCGTCCACCTGCACGAGTTGATCGACCAGACCGCCCGCGTCGTCGGCCCGCTCGTCCTGAGAGACCACGCCGACCACCCGAGCCGCGCCGGCCGACCGGGCGATGGCTGCACACAGCCGTCCGAGCTGACCGTTCACTCCGGTGACGACGACGGTCTCACCGGCCTGTACGTCGGCCACGCGCCGTACTGCGGTATGCGCGGTCAACAGCGGCGTCATCAACGCCAGCGCCGTCGCGGCGTCGAGTGACGGCGGCAGCCGATGTACGGCGGTGTCCGGCACGACGGCGTACCGTCCCCAGACACCGGCGCGGGTGACGCCGACACCGTCACCGCGGACGACCACCGGTGTACCGGCCTCGGCGACACCGGAGCTGACCACGACACCTGCTCCTTCGGAACCAGGAATGAGCGGCTCCGACGGCTGACCGCCGGCCACCGTTGACCGGTCCAGCGTCGTGACCGACGCCAGCCGCATTTCCACCAACGTCTCGCCCGGCCCGGCGGACAGCTCGGCCTCTTCGGCCTTCAGCGGCTGTCCCGCTCCGTGGCACCGCAAGACGATCCCCCGTCGATTCACGGCTCTCCCCCGTTCCCCTCCATTTGATATCTGATCACGACCTGGCCCCGAAAAAGCACCGGTCTCACCACTCGACGACCTCCCGGGCCAGCGGCCTGGTCAAGGCCTCGACTGCAATGGACCGGTCGGCAGCGCGCTCGGCGGACACCGAGTCGCTGCCCATCGGGAACGGCCAGTCGCTGCCGGCCAGCACCCGCTCGGGCCCGAACGTCTTCGTCAGCAACTCCAGTACGGCGTCGTCGTGGACCAGATCGTCGACGTAGAAGCGGCGCATCGCCTCGGCCACCGGCAGCGACACCGGCTCGATGCCCGGCCGCGCCTGGTCGATCCCCCGCTGCCACCGTCCGGCGACGGCCGCCGTCACACCACCCCCATGACACAAACAGAACCGGATCCCCGGGAACCGTCCCGGCACGTCCGCGAAGACCAGCGACGCGGCCGCCAGGGCGGTCTCGTACGGATTCCCCAACAGGTTCGACAAGTAAAACGAGTCGAGCCGCTGGTCGTCACTGTGTCCGGGATGAATCAGCGTGAACGCCTCCAGCGCGTGCAGCACGCGCCACACCGCATCCAGCCCGGCGTAGCTCGGCGTACCCAGTGCGAAGCCGCTGAAGACGCCCTCGCCGGCCAGCGCGGCCGCGACAGCCGGTGCGGCCGGGTCGAGTAGCGGCAGGTGGCCCAGCACGCGCAGCTGCGGCGTGGCCAGTTCACGGAGGCCCTGGTTCACCAGCTCGGCCCACTCGACGCCGGCGTCGTAGCGGAAGAGGGCGGGCGGCACCGAGACCACGGCGCCGTCCAGGACCTGTGTGGAGATCCAGTCCAGCAGTGCGGCCGGATCGGCCAGCCGCCGCAGCGGCAGCCGCTCGCCGTCGACGACCAGTGAGCCGTCGTCGACGGACAGGCCGAAGTCCCCTCGATCCGCCGCGGCCAGCACGGTCGGCGGTATCAGGTGGGTGTGGACGTCCCAACCGGGCATGTCAGCGGGCGTCCTCGTCGTTGTCGTAGAAGTCCGGGCGCTCCGGGTAGTGCGGGCCGTCGTACACCTCGAGCAGCACCGAGGTCTCCTCCGCACGCGTCGGCCCGTGGACCACGCCCTTGGGGTTCCAGTAGAAGCTGCCCTTGGTCAGTGTGGTGCCGGTCGGCAGGTACACGTACCGGCCGGACAGGCAGAACATGAACTGGTTCGACGCGTGCCGGTGCTCCGACGGGATGCCGGAGCCCTTCTCGAACCGCACCAGTGCGATCGACGCCTCGGTCACCGGATCACGCCACAGCATCTTGTGCGACAGGCCGGCCAGCGACTTGTCCACCCACTCCAGGTCGTCCGTCTGCAGCAGGATCTCCTGCAGCGGTTCGTTGAAACTCATGGCACCTCCCGACCTGTCACGTGCTGGTAGAGCTCCTCGGCCACGCCAGGGCCCATCGGGGCGACTGCGGCGATGTGGCCGTCCGGGCGGATCAGTACGACGCTCTCGGGCGGTACGCCGTACCGCTTGGTGGTGACGCTGCCCGGGTCGAACAGCGACCGGTCGCGCAGACCGGAGTCGTGCGGCGCGTCCCAGCGGGACACCGCGTAGTGCTGTAGCGCCGGTGAGGTGTTCGCCGGGATCTCCGGGCGCCGCCGGACGTCGGTGAAGTACAGCGCGACGAACGAGTCGCGGCACAGGTCGTGGATCGTCGTCCGGCCGGTCGGGCTCTGCAGGACGAGGTCCGGCGCTCGGTCGCCCGCGCGTACCGGAGGCGGTGTGGCCGACGTCGCCACCATCGACCAGTCGCCGACACCCTCGACGTCCAGCCGCACGCTCAGCAGCGTCCGGTTGTACGCCGTGGCCCACGGACCCGTCGCCTCGGTGACGGCACCCTTCTGGAAGGACATGTACCTGCGGGCCGCCTCGGCCATCTCGCCGGAACCCTCGATCGCGACCGGACGCTGCTCCTGCTCGTACCCGTCCAGCAGTTCCTCCGACGCCCAGCCGCGCAGTACCCAGGCCAGCCGCCACGGCAGGTTCGACGCGTCCAACGCTCCCGTGTTCAGGCCGAGCGCCCACATCGGTGTGATCAGGTGGGCCGCGTCGCCCATCAGGAACACCCGGCGGTCCTTGGTCCACTGCTCGGCGACCCGGTGGTGCACGTTGTAGACGACCGAGCCGAGCAGCTCGATCCGGTCCACCTCGCCGATGAACTGCTTCACCTTCACCAGCAGGTCTTCGTCGTCCGGCGCGTCGGCGCCCGGCGCCAGCGGGAACAGGAACCGCCAGTTGTCCGGCTGCCGGATCAGCACCATCCATTCGGAGCGGTCCGCGAAGTAGGCCAGGTACGGGTAGTCGCGGGCGTTGTCGACGTCCAGGTCCACCACCACGTCGATCAGCATGTACCGCTCGGGCAGGGTCTCCCCCACCACCTTGACACCGAGCGCGTCCCGGATCCGGCTGCGTCCGCCGTCGCAGGCGAGCAGGTGCGACGCGTGGATTTCCTGCGGGCCGTCCGGCGTCTCGACCTGCAGCACCACCCGGTCGTCGAGCACCTCGAACGACGTCAGCCGATGCTGCGTCCGCACCGGCTCCGGCAATGCCGCAGCCAGCAGTGGCTCCATCTTCTGCTGCGGCAGGTTGATGACGAACGGGAACTGGGTGTCGTTGGCCAGCTCGGCCAGCTGCACCGAGGCCCGCGGCGTGTTGGTGGCCCGGTCGATGTCACCGATCTCGTCGATCCGCAGTGCGGCGCCGAGGATGCGGTCGACCGCGCCGTACCGGTTCCAGATCTCCAGCGTGCGGCTCAGCGTCGTACCGGCCTTGGTGTCGGACGACAGTACGGCGTCCTCCTCCAGCAGCACGTACGGGATGCCGTAGTGCGCCAGACCGAGTGCGGTCGTCAGACCGATCGGGCCGGCTCCGACGACGGCAACAGGCAACTGGTCAGGCAACTGTTCAGGCAACTGGTCAGGCACTGAATCACTCCACGAAGCTGGTGAGCTTGGCAAAGGCACGTTCCCGGGTCAGCGTCGACCCGGTCATCGCGGCCGCGTCGGACAACAGGAACAGCAACGGGCCGACCACGTCCTCGGGGTCGCCGATACCTATGGTGTCCTCCCAGTGCGCCCGGTCCGTACCGGCGTTCGCACCTCGGAACTGCTCGGTGTCGATCACGCCGGGCGCGACCACGTTGACCCGTACCCGTTCCCCGGCCACCTCGGCCGCCAGCGTCTTGGCGAACGCCACCAGCGCCGCCTTGCTCGCCGCGTACGCCGCAGCGCCCGGGAACCCCGTCGACGCCATGCCGGAGGTGAACACGACCACCGAACCGGAGCGCCGCGCCACCATGTGCGGCACGACGGCCTGACACGCCCAGACCACGCCGTCGAGGTTGACCTGCAGCGTCCGGGTCCAGGAGGCAGCGTCCAGCTCCAGCACCGGCGAGCGCGGCTGGACGGCCGCACCGGCGACCAGACCGTCGATCCGGCCGTACTGCTCGATGACGTCGGCCACAGCGTCTTCGACCACTGAGCGGTCCGCCACGTCCACCTTCAGGTGCTCGACACCGGCGGGCGGGGACGCCACGTCGAAGACGACTGCCGTACCGCCGGCGGCGTTGACCGCGACGGCCAGCGCGGCCCCGATGCCCTGCGCGCCACCGGTGATCACCACGACCTCACCGGTCGCGTTGAACGTCACCTTCACGTCGACGTCCCCTTCTGCTTCGACGTCATGGTCTCCGTGATCCGCTGGAACGCCCCCGCCAGATGGCTGCGCAGCGCCTGCTCCGCCGCGTCCGGGTCCTTGGCCACGCACGCGTCCAGGATCGCCTGGTGTTCCTTCCGGCTCCGCTCGATCAGGAACGCGGTCTGCCGCCCGCCGAAGCGGTAGCGCTCGCTGTTCTGCCACACCGGCTCGATCGCGCGCGGCAACCACTGGGAGCCACTGGCCCGGTAGATCGCGAAGTGGAAGTCCGCATGGGCCTGGCGGGCACCTGCGGAGTCCTCCGCGCGCGACAGCCGGAGATGTTCGGCCAACGCGGCCGCGGCCTTGGTCAGGTCCTCCTCGGAGAACCGCACCGCCGCGGCCCGTACGGCGAGACTCTCCAGCGCCAGCCGGGTCTCGTGCGTGTCGCGCAGATCCGCCAGCGACAGGTCACGGACCCACGCGCCGCGGTGCGGGATGATCTCGACCAGTCCCAGTGCCTCCAGCCGGCGCAGCCCCTCACGCACCGGCATCTGACTCATCTCGAGCCGGTTCGCCAGTTCCACCAGGCGCAGCGGCGTACCGCTCGGCAGCTCACCGGACAGGATCAGCTGGTGCAGCTCGGCAGCAGCATGCTCGGCCAGCGTCCGCCGACCGCCCTTGCCACCACCCGGCAGCAACTCCAGCGGCCCGCTCATCGCCGGGCCACCCGGGCGGGCGTACCGGTGAGCAGCAGGTCGCCGGTCAGGTCCGTTGCCCCCAGCAACAGGACCGTGTCGTTCTCGAGAACGCCCGGACGCTCCCGCCCGTCGTGCTCGACCGTCACGTACCGCATGTCAGGTCCACTCGACGCCACGCACCGGAATCACCCCCTTCACGCGACCACGGCGATCGCATTGATCTCGATCAGGTAGTCCGGATCGGCGAGTTTGCTGACCTCGACCATCGTCGAGGCCGGCAGCGGCTCGCTGAAGTACTGCGCCCGGACCTCGTGGATCTTGGCGAAGTCCTCCATGTTGCGCACATACACGTCCACGCGGCAGATGTCCTCGAGCGTCCCGCCGGCGGCCTCGACCGCCGCTTTCACGTTCTCGCACACCTGCCGGGTCTGTTCGCGGACGTCGCCGACCCCGGCGATGCTGCCGTCCGGGCGCCGCGCGGTCATCCCGGAGACGAACACGAGCCGACCGGTCGCCTCCACGGTGGTCGCCTGCGCGAACACCCCGTTCGGGTTCCGCAGCGCGTCCGTGGTCACCTGTGTCTTCGGCATCAGCCCAACACCCCTCCCGCCGGGACGACGGCGCCGACCGCGCGTGCGGCCGCGAGCAGCCCGTCCAGTCCCGACCTCTCGATCAGTACGCCGTGACGCCGCTGGTGCGCCGCGCGCTCGGCCTCGATCTCGCCGGGCAGGTACAACCGGCTGATCCCCGGCGCCGTCGCGCTCCCCCGCACCCGGGCGGCCAGCCCGGAGGAGCGCTTCTTGAACTCCTCGACACCGCCCATCAACTCCGGGTCGATCGCCAGGAACAGGTGCGCGCAGTCGTTCGGCCGGTCCGGCTCCCGGTACAGCGGGCGGACCTGGTCACCCCAGCCGCCGCCGCTCAGCACGCCGGTGAGGATGTCGATCATCAGCGCGAGCCCGAACCCCTTGTGGCCCGCGGCCGGCAGCAGCATGCCGAGCACCGCCTCGTCCGGGTCCGTGGTCGGCGTCCCGGACGCATCGGTCGCCCAGGAGTCCGGGATCGGCCGGCCGGCCGCGGCCGCCAGCCTGATCTTGCCGAGGGCAACGGCCGACAACGCCATGTCCAGCACGATCTCCACACCGGCGGTGGTCGGGACCGCGATCGCCAGCGGGTTGTTGCCGACCAGCCGCTCCGCGCCGCCCGGGGCGGGCATCAGCGGCGTGGTGTTCGACATTGCGATACCGATACACCCGGCTTCGCCGGCTTGCATCGCCCAGCGGCTGGCGGCGCCGAAGTGGTGGGCGTTGCGCACCGAGACGATGCCGATCCCGTACCGCCCCGCGCGTTCGATCGCGTACCGCATCGCCTGCGGGCTGGTCAGCTGACCCATCCCGCCGCGCGCGTCGGCCACCATCGCGGCGCCTGCGTCGTACAGGATGTCGAGTTCGCGTTCCCGGGTCACGCCGCCGGCGTTCAGCCGCTCGACGTACATCGGAACCAGCATCACGCCGTGCGAGCTGACGCCGCGCAGGTCCGCCTCGACGAGCGCCGCGGCGATCTCGGCCGCGTCCTCCGCCCCGAAGCCGAGCGCCCGGAACACCTCGGCCACCGTCGCCTCGAGCCACTCCGGACGAACCAGCACCCGCGGATCGGCAGCAGAGGCCTGCGCACTCATCGGGATTCCCGCGCCCAGGGCAGCAGCAGGTGCTCGAGCAGTACGAGCCCGTAGAACAGCACGATGCTCATCACGCTGAGCAGCATGATCGCGGCGAACGCCAGCGTGGTGTCGGCGCTCGCGCCGGACTGCTGGATGACGTACCCGAGGCCCTTGGTGGCACCCACGAACTCGGCGATCACCGAGCCGATCACGGCCAGCGAGATCGCCACCTTGAAGCCGGTGAAGATCTGCGGCATCGCGTACCGCAGCCGCAGCTTGAAGAACTCCTGCGCGCGGCCGGCGTTCAGCGACCGCATCAGCTCGACCAGCTCGGCCGGCGTCGACTTCATCCCCTGCGCGGTCGAGATCACGATCGGGAAGAAACACATCAGCAGCACCATCACGACCTTCGGCAGCTGCCCGAACCCCATCCAGATCACCAGCAGCGGCGCGATCGCCACCTTCGGGATCGAGTTGACCATCAGCAGCAGCGGGTACACCAGCCGCTCGAGGATCACCGAGCGGACGATGACCAGCGCGATCGGTACGCCGATCACGATTGCGAGCAGGAAGCCCTCGACGGTCTCGGCCATCGACGTCCCGGTCTCGCGGAGCAGTTGGGCCGGCTGCTCGAAGAACTTCACCACCACGTCCCACGGACTCGGCAGCAGGTACGGCTCGATCGCGAACACGATCGTCGCGCCCCACCAGACCCCGATCGCGATCGCCAGGCCGATGATCGGCAGCACGACGGCGGCCGTCGGGGAATCGGTCAGCCAGCTGCGCTTCGGCAGTGTGCGCCCGCTCATCGCGACCGCACCTCGTCCACCGGCCGGGCGGTGCCGACGCCCGGCTCCTTCTCGGCGAGCAGCGCGTGCAACCGGGCACTGATCGTGGCCACCTCGGTGACGTGCGCGTTCTGGCCGAGGCTGCGCGGCCGCGGGATGTCGATCTCGACGACCTCCCGCATCCGGCCCGGCCGCGGCGTCAGCACGACCACCCGGTCGGCCAGGACGACGGCCTCCTCGATCGAGTGCGTGACGAACACGATCGTGGTGGACAGCTCCATCTTGATCCGCTGCAGCTCCTCGGACAGCTCGGTCCGGGTGAGTGCGTCGAGCGCGGAGAACGGCTCGTCCATCAGCATCACCTGCGGGTCGCGGATCAGCGACCGGCACAGCGACACCCGCTGCTGCATGCCGCCGGACAGCTCGTGCGGCAGCCGCCGCTCGAATCCGTGCAGTCCGACCAGCTCGAGCAGCTCGTGGGCGCGGTCCCGGTACGCCGCCTTGTTCCGGGTGCCCTTGTCGATCTCGACCGGGAGCATGACGTTCGACAGCACCGAACGCCACGGCAGCAGTGCCGGGCGCTGGAACATGAACGACACGTCCCGGCGCGGGCCGGTCACGGGATCACCCGCGACCCGGACCGCGCCGGACGTCGGCCGGAGCAGTCCCGCAATCAGCCGGAGCAGTGTGGACTTGCCGCAGCCGGACCGGCCGATCAGCGTGACGAATTCGCCGGCTCGGACGTGCAGGTCGATCCTCTCCAGGGCGGTCACCTGGCCCTCGCGTCCGTCGAAGACCTGACCCACGCCGTCCAGGCGAATCATCCGGTTCCAGTACTCCTAGCTGTCCGCTCGTGCCGTCGGTTCTCGCCCCGTCAGCTCTTCGGCGCGAGACTCAACGTCACGACGTCCTCGGGCTTGAGCGGGGTCTTGATCGCGTTCGACTCCTGCAGCAGCGAGATGACCTTCTGCACCCGCTCCTGGGTGACGTCACCCAGCGGGCCGGTGAAGCCCTGCGGCTTGATGTAGTTCCTCATGATCTGCAGTTCCTTGGTGGCGACCGCGACGTCGGTGTCCGGGACGTACTTCTTCAGCGTCTCGGCGGCCGCGGCCGGGTCGTCGTAGGTGTCCTGCAGACCCTTGAGCAGCGCGGTGGTGAACTTCTTCACCTGGTCCGGGTGGTCCTTGGCCAGATCCGTCCGGGTGATGATCGCGTTGCCGTACAGGTCCGGCAGCTTGTCGCCGTACGGCAGCGTGACCGCCTTGCGGTGCTTGCTGTCGGCCTTCTCGATCAGCGGCTGACCGACGACGAACTGGCCGATGCCCTGCACCTTGCCCGACGCCAGCAGGGCCGGCAGCCCAGGCGGCGGGGACGGGAGGAAGGTGACCGTCTTCGGGTCGATGCCGACCGCCTTGGCGTAGACCGGGAACATGACCGTGTTGGTCGAGCCCGGCTGGTCGCCGATGGTCTTGCCGGGCAGATCCTCCGGCTTGGTGATCCCCAGTCCCTCCAGCGACATGATCGCGGCCATCGACCGCTGGTGGATCATGCCGACCGTGGTGACCGGGAGCTTCTGGTTGGCGAGGGTGATCGCGGTGGCGGTGAAGTCGCCGATGCCGTAGTCGGCCTGGCCGCCGGCCACCAGCTTCATCACGTCGACGGTGCCGCTGCCCGGGGTGATCTTGACGTCGAAACCGGCGTCCTTGAAGTACCCCTTCTCCAGCGCGACGTAGGCGTACGCCTCGCGCCCGAAGGTGTTGAACGACGTCAGGTAGCTGACTTTCTGCAACCCGTCGCCGGCCTCGTTCCCGCCGTCGTCACCGCTGTTGCACGCACTCACCAGGGCGAGCCCCAGGACCGCCATCAGGGCGATGACGGAACGCCTCAACCTCATATCGACCTCTCTCGTCCCGATATTTGATCAAACATCAAATATGGAAGGGTGGTCAATCCGCGTGGGGTCTCTTCACCGGGTCTTAACGTCCCGTCGAGCTGTCCTCGCAGCACTGCCGGCCACCCGTCCTGGAGCCGTTCCCCATACCTGTCCGAACACTTCCTGTCACCGGACGGGCACCCGCCCCGACCACAGACCGTACCTGCCTGAGCAGCAGATCGCGACGCCCACGGCGGACGAACCCGGCCGCACTCCGTCAAATTTACGTAAACCCTCAACTTCTTCGTGACTCAGCCCACGTCCACCCGCCCGAAGGCGCCGGATTCCCCACCGTCACTCCCGGGAGGGAGGTGGCCGGACCCGGGGTTTGACAGGATGTCACCGTGGGTACGGCGGCGCGACGGATCTGGTGGGCGATCGGGTGCCTGTGGCGCCCGTCGACCTACCTGCGCTGGGTCTACCTGCTGCTCGGCGCGGCGCTGGTGCTGGCGTTCATCCTGGTCGACTCCGCACTCGGCGCGGTGATCTCCGAACTCGACCCGCCGAAGCTTGCCAAGGGCATCCTCTGGGCGCTGCTCGCGCTCGGTCCGCCGATCGTGCTCGGCCTGCTGCCCGCAGTCCGTGAGGTCCAGGGCATCGCGGTCGAGTCGCTGCTCGCGGTGCGGTTCGACGAGCGGCCGCTCGGCCCGGCGCGGACCTGGGCCCAACGGCGCCGTACCAGCGTCTGGTTCTGCCTGCACCTGCTGGCCGGCGGCGTGGTCGGCATCCTCAGCGCGATCGTCTTCGCCGTCGCCGCGATCTGGCTGGCCGCTCCGTTCCGCTCCCCCGGCACCCACGACATCGTGCCGGGCTGGTCGTACCAGATCCGCGGCAACTGGACGGACCTGTGGATGCCGGCCGCCGCCATCGGCGGCGTGATCGGGCTGTTCATGCTGTCGGCAGCGGTCGGCGCCCTGCTGGCGTACGTCGCCCCGCGCATCCTCGGCCCGACCGCGGCGGAACGCATCGAGCTGCTCGAGAAGCAGACCGCGACCCTTGCCGAGCGCAACCGTCTGGCCCGCGAACTGCACGACAGCGTCGGCCACGCACTGAGCCTGGTCACCCTCCAGGCGGCCGCCGCGCGGCGTGTGCTGGCGACCGATCCGGAGTTCGCCGAGACCGCGCTCGCCGCGATGGAGACCTCCGCCCGGGCGGCCCTGGCCGACCTGGACCACGTTCTCGGGCTGCTGCGCGACGACCGGCGGGAGGGGTCCCGGACCGCGCCGCAGGCGACGCTGAGCGGGCTCGACCGGTTGGTCGAGGCGACCCGCGCGGGCGGGATCGCGGTCGAGGTCGAACAGGCCGGCGAGCTGGACCGACTGCCCGCGGCGGTGTCCCGCGAGGCGTACCGGATCGTGCAGGAAGGCCTGACCAACGCGATCCGCCACGCGGGCCGCCCGGCCGGCGAACTGGCCGTGCACCTCTCGATCCGCTTGGACGAGTCCGGACTGCGGCTGGCGGTGACCAATCCGGTCAGCGGTACGTCCGACCATCCCGGCGGCGGCCGCGGGCTGGCCGGGATCCGTGAAAGAGTCGCCGTACTGCAGGGAACCGTTGCCGCGGGGCCGGTCGGCGAGAGCGTGAACGGTGTCGACCAGCCGGCCTGGCAGCTCGCCGTACGGTTGCCGGTCGGCGTGACGAAGGGATGACATGAACCTGTCGGTGGTCGTGGTCGACGACGAGCCGCTGATCCGCAGCGGGCTGCGCGCCATCATCAACGCCGAGCCGGACCTGACCGTCGTCGGCGAGGCAGGCGATGGCGCCGAGGTGCTGCCACTGGTCCGCCGGACCGGCGCGGACGTGATCCTGATGGACGTCCGGATGCCCGCGGTGGACGGCATCCAGGCGACCCGCCTGCTGCTCGAGGGCATCGATCCGGCGCCGCGCGTCCTGGTCGTCACCACGTTCGAGAACGACGACTACGTGTACGACGCGTTGCGCGCCGGCGCGTCCGGGTTCCTGCTGAAGCGGACGCCGCCGGACGACATCGTCGCGGCGATCCGGACGGTCGCGAAGAGCGAGTCGCTGCTCTTCCCCGAGGCGATCCGTAACCTCGCGCTCGCCCACGCCGGTACGCCGGCATCCGACGGACTCGACCGCTATCAGCTCACCGAGCGCGAGCAGGAGGTGCTGCGGCTGATGGCGCGGGGGCTGTCCAACGCGGAGATCGCCGCGGAGCTCTTCCTCGGCCTGCAGACCGTGAAGACACACGTGGCGAACGTGCTGGCCAAGCTGAACGCGCGGGACCGCACCCAGGCCGTGATCCGCGCCTACGAATCCGGCTTCGTGCCGCTGCACTGAGGCTGAGCCGACGGGGGTGAGAGCTGCGGTCGCTAGCGGCCGGTCGGATTCTCGGCCTCGGCCAGCTCGCACGCGTTGTGCAGCGGGTCGACGGCGTTCGCCTTGAGCGCCACGCGCTGCAGCAACAGCCGGAAGCTCTCGCGCTCGGACTCGTCGAGAATGCCGAGGACCTCCTCCTCGGTGGCGCGCAGCCGGCGCTCGTAGTCGCACAGCACCTCGGTGGCCTTCTCGGTCGGCACGATCAGCCGCGCTCGGCGGTCGGCCGGATCGGGCCGGCGCTGCACCAGGTCCGCCTGCTCCAGGTCGTCCAGCAGGTACGTCATCACGGTCCGGTCCACGCCGAGCTGGGCAGCCAGGTCGAGCTGGCGCTTCGGCCCCTCGGCGCTCGTCGTGGCGAGCACCTGGTAACCACGCGGCCCGCCGGGCAGCCCGTCCAGCGCCTCGGCGGACGCCTTCACGTACCGCCGGAAGACGACGCCGAGCGCCCAGCCCAGGTCGGCCTCCACCGGTGCACCACTGGCGGTGGACGGCTCCAGACCTCGCGCAGTGCGGGCTGCGACCTCGGGCGACGTACTCGACATGTCCCCATCGTACGTGGTGTACGCCACCCGGAATACGATCTGACTTGAAGATGTTCTGTGAGACAGACTATCTTCGGTACAGCTCAATACGAGCTCGCCCTCACACATGATGGAGACACAACGAATGAGCACCCTGCTACGCGTCGACGCCAGCATCCGGCTGGACGGCTCGGTGTCCCGCGCCCTGGCGGACAGCGCGGAGGCCGCCTGGAAGGCGGAGCACCCCGACGGTGCCGTGGTACGGCGTGACCTCGGGCAGCACCCGCTGCCCGCGACGGTGTGGCCGACGCTGGCCGCCGCCCAGGTGGGTCAGCAGCCGGTCGCGGAAGCCGACCGGATGCCGCTGGCCGACGCCGAGGCGATCGCCAAGGGCCTGTCGGCCGAGATCACGGCAGCCGACGCCGTCCTGCTCGCCGTACCGCTGTACAACTACGGCATCGCCCAGAACGTGAAGACCTGGATCGACACGCTGCTGCTGGACCGCGAACTCGGGTTCGGCTCCCGTCCGCTGGCCGGCCGCCCGGCCATCTTCGCGATCGCCCGCGGTGGCGGTTACGGCCCGGAGTCCCCGAAGCACGGCTGGGACCACGCCACGCCGTACCTGGAGCGGATCTTCGGCGACGTCTTCGGGATGAACATCCGGACCGCTGCCGCCGAACTCACCCTCGCCCCTGTCACCCCGGGCATGGAGGAACTGATCGACGCCTCCAAGGAGTCGGAGACCGAGGCCCACGAGCACGCCGAGAAGCACGGCGTCGTCGTCGCCCAGGAGCTGATCGGCCGGGTGGCCTGACCCCCGCCTGATCCAGCGGCTGACCTTGGTCAGTGAGGTCTCAGTGGTGCCGAGCTCGAGCCGGCATCAACGGGCCACCTCTCACCGGGCCCGCCAGACCGACAGCGTCACCGACAGCGTCACGATCGCCGGTTCGGGCAGTACGGCGATCCGCTGCAGCAGCTCGCGGTAGTTCAGGTGCCGCGCGCTCGGTGTCATCAGTACCAACTGCTCCACGGCCGACCGGTCGAGCCGCATCGTGTCCTCGATCAGCTCGTCACCGGCACGCTCGAACTCGCCCGCCAGGGATTCCTCCAGGCGGCGCTCCTTCTGCTCGTCCACGCTCACCATGCCGAGCACGTCGATCAGCTCGGCGAGGTGCGGCTGGTTCGGCGTGACCACGAGCAGCCGGCCGCCGGGCGCCAGGATGCGCGCCATCTCGGCGGCGTTGCGCGGGGCGAACACGTTCAGCAGCAGCTGCACCGAGTCGTCCAGCAGTGGCAACTCACGCCAGGCGTCGCACACCACGGAGGCGATCCGCGGATCCACCCGGGCCGCTCGGCGGGCGGCGTACTTCGACACGTCCAGCGCGATCCCGCGCCGCGAGGGCGACGTACCGAGGACGCCGGACAGGTAGTACGCGGTGCCGGCTCCGACTTCGACGACCAGGTCGTCCTCGCCGAGATCGGCCTGCAGGATCAGCGCGTCCCGGATCGGCGCGTAGTGACCGGTGCCGAGAAAGACCGTCCGGGCGCCGATCATCGCGGCCGAATCGCCCTCGATTCCGTTCGACGCCGAGGGCAACAGGTTCAGGTAACCCTGCTTGGCGATGTCGAACGCGTGCCCGCGCGGGCAACGCGCCGTCCGCCCGTCCAGCGCGAGCCGATCCGCACAGACCGGGCAGCGCAGCACGTTGACCAGGTCGCTCTCCACGCGCCTAGGTTATGTCGCGGCTCGTGATCCGCGCCCACGCGGCGGCGTAGAAGACCGCCAGGTAGCCGAGTTGCACGAGCAGGTTGCGGCCGATCTCGGGCCAGTACGGCGGGTCGCGGAGCAGGTCGGCGAACGACTGCCAGCGGTACATCAGCAGCCACGGGTGGATCGCGTCCAGCTGCGGAATCGCCATCAGGATCCCGAGCACGATGAACGAGCCGAACGTCGCCGCCATCGCGGCCAGCGGTGTCGATGTCAGCGACGAGATGAACAGGCCGATCCCCGCGAGCCCGAGCATCGAGCCGGCGATCACGACCGCGATCCCGAGCGCACGCAGCAGGCCCTCGGCGAGCGAGACCGTTGTCCCGGACAGCAGCAGGACGTCGCCGACCGGGAACAGCACGAACCCGACGATCAGGCCGGACAGCCAGATCGTCATCGTCGCGGCCAGGCAGAAGATCGCCAGCGCGACCATCTTCGCCGCGAGCAGCCGGGAGCGACCGGCCGGCGCGGTCAGCAGGTTGCGCAGCGTGCCGAGACTGGTCTCGCCGGCGAGCGACTCCCCCGAGATCACCGTCACCGCGGTCGGCAGGAAGAACGGCAGCGACAGGCCCAGGCTGGCGACGATCAGGAACAGGCCGTTCCCGGCGATCTGCCCGATGAACCCGCCGGCGCCGGAGTCGTCGCCGGAGATCTTGACCGCGATCCCGATCAGCAACGGCACCGCGGCGAGCACGCCGAGCCCCACTTGCGTCCGCGCCCGCGCGAACACCAGGCGCAACTCGGACCCGAACAAGGCCAAGGTATGGCGTCCCGCGCCCGGCGCCCGCGCCGGCGCTTCGGAGACGCTCACGTCACTCGGCGACATCGAAGCCCTCCCCGGTGAGTGCCACGAACGCGTCCTCGAGGCTGGGGCGTTCGAGGCCGAAGCCGTGGATGCGGACATCGGCTGCGACCAAGGCCGCGGCGAACTTCTCGATCGGCAACTCGCCGGGATCGCCCTCGACCGTCTCCGGTGTGCTCTTGAGATCGGTCACGCCCAACCCCTGCAGCGTCTCGGCCGCCTGCACGAGATCTGGCGTCCGGACCACCAGCCGCGGCCGGAGCTCGGAGCGCAACTCGGCGACCGTCGACTGGCGCAACAGCTTGCCGCGGCTCATCACGGCCGCGTGCGTACAGACCTGCTCCACCTCGGCGAGCAGGTGGGTCGAGGTGAAGATCGTCGTACCGTCACTGGCCAGGTCGCGGATCAGATGGCGCACCTCGCGGGTGCCCTGTGGGTCGAGGCCGTTGGTCGGCTCGTCCAGGACGAGCAGTTCGCGGCGCTGCATCAGCGCGACGGCGATCGCGAGCCGCTGGCGCATACCGAGTGAGTACGCGCGCACCTTCTTGTTGGCGGCGTTCGACAGGCCGACGCGCTCGAGGGCCTCGCCGGCGCGAGCTTTGCGGGTCGTCGGGTCGGCGGTTCGGTCCGCGGCGTCGAACCGGAGCAGGTTCGCCCGCCCGGTCCAGAACGGGTAGAACGCCGGGCCTTCGACCAGCGCGCCGACCCGCGGCAGCACCTGCAGGTGCGCCTTCGGCATCGGCTCGCCGAGCAGCTCGACCGCGCCGGACGTCGGCGCGATCAGGCCCAGCAGCATCCGGATCGTGGTGGTCTTGCCCGACCCGTTCGGGCCGAGAAAGCCGTACACGCTACCGGCCGGCACCTCCAGGTCGACCGCGTCCACGGCAACCTGACCGCCGCGGAACCGCTTGGTCAGCCCGCGGGTGACGACCGGCGCCCCCGCCGTCATGCTGTTCAGCGCGGGGCCTTCGCGGCGGCGGCCTGCAGGGTGTCCGGCGTGACCAGGCCGACGAAGACCCGGCCGTCGTCGGTGATCAGCGCGCTCACCATCTTGCTGGTCAACACCTTGCCGCTGCCCCATGAGCCCTTCACCGTCGGCGCCTTCGCGAGCAGCTGCGCCAGCGGGCCGTCACCGGTCAGCTCGGCGGTCGGAGCGCCCTTGATCATCGCGACGCTCTCCCAGCCGGTGCCGATCACGGTCGGCTTGTCGCCGTCCTGCTTCGGCGCAACCTTCTTGGGCTCGGTCTGGTTCGGCTCGGTCTGGTTCGGCTCGGTCTGGTTCGGGGTCGCGCGCTTCGGCTCGCTCGGCAGCGCCTTCTCGGTGACCTTCACACCCTCCGGCGGGGTGAAGGTGAACGTGCTCGCGGCGGGTACCTCGAACGACACCGAGCTGAAGCCCAGCTCGACGGCGGGGTCGTCACCGGTGCGCGGCATCACGGTCACGTCCAGCGGAACCCAGGTCTTGGAGTCGATCGCCACCGTCACGGATCCGACGGTCGTCCGGTCCGACTTCGGCACCAGCCGGAGCTTGTACGCATCGCGGCCGGCCACCTTCTCGGTGCCGCTGACCTCGACCTTGGTGGTCGGGTCGATCGCGTCCAGGAACTGCTTGGCGACGGTCTGCGGGTCGTACGACGGGACGGTCGGCTTCTCGGGCTTGGCCGGGCGGTGCGCCGGGACGGCCAGCTTCACGGCCTCCCGCCGGGACGAGTCGTACGCCCAGGCGGAGGTGCCGTCGGTCGTCCAGACCCGCTCGGCCTGGTTGTCGAGCACCGAGACCCGCGCCTTGTCGGGGCTCGCGAACGCGACCCGCGCGGTGTGCTTGCCGCTGAGCAGCTCGGTCAGCTGCGCGGCCCCCTCCGACGCGCCCGGAAGGACCGGCAGACCGAGGTCGGCCTCGGAGCGGACCGTGCCACTGAGCCCGTCGACCTTCGCCGTCTGCACCTTCGTGAGCAGGTCCTGCGCGGTGATCCCGGGCAGCTTCGGCGACGCGTCCGCGACCACCGGACCGAGCGTTCCCACCCCCGCCACCACGGCAACGGCCGTGACCGGAACCAACCACCGTCGACTGCGCTGCGCTACACCCATGACTACAGCGTCGCACTGCCCCGGCCCGGATCCAAGGCCACTCAGGGTCAGTTCACCCGAAAGAGTGACCCGGCGTACGACCGTGGTAGTACGCCGAACCGGACGAAAGACAGCTCACCGGCTGTGACCGACGGTCAGCGGGACTGCAACGCGTCGAGCGCCACGGTCATCGCGGCGGCCACCCGGAAGTCCAGGCGTTCGTCCTGCACGGTGATGTGGTATCGGTCCCGCACCGAGAGCTTGCGCTCGACCGACAGCACCGGCTTCCCGGTCCCGCGCTCGGCGAAGTCGAAGTGGAAGATGAACGGCAGCGGGATCTCGCCGATGAACGGCACGAAGTCCCACACCCGCCGGACGATGGCGATCGTCGGGTTGCGCTCCGTGCCGTCGGTGTCGATGCCCGGTGCGCTGAGCTGCCAGCTGGACCGGAGCAGGCTCTTGCCGAACTCCTTCTTGAACCACCCGATCGGCTGCCCATCGGCGTCGAGCACGTCGTACCCCGATCCGAGGTCGATCGCCTTGCGGGCCTTGAACGAGAACACCACCTGGGCCTTGGTGTCGTCGCGGTAGAACGTCACCTGCTCCTTGAACGCCATCCGCTTCTGCTGCGCCAGCGCGAGCAGCGGTCCGTCGCTGCCGTCGGGGTTGGTGGCGATCAGCTCGTACTTGTTCACCATCAGCGTCACCCGCTGCTTCATGGTGAAGGAGGGCACGTACATGGATGCACTCATGCCGAGGAGTGTGTCAGACCACAGGCCGACGCTCCGATGGTCAGACCGCGCGCCAGCGCCTCGGCGTGCTCCGACCGCTCGGCCACCTGGACGACGAGGTGGCCGGCGTTCTGCAGCGCGAGGTCGCGAGCGATCTCCACGCCGTACTCGAGCGCCTCCTCCGGCGTCCGGGCCGGCCGCCACAGCACACCGAAGTCCGGCGGCGGTTGCTCGGCGCGCAGGTCCACCACCAGTACGTCGGGCTCGCGCAACCTGCTGGTCTCGCCGCCGACCAGCACCTGAATCCGGTGCCCGGCTGCCGGTACGGCGGTCTGCGCGGCCGAGAGTGCGTCGGTGACGATCGAGGCGTCGCGGTGACCCCACTGCTCCTGGTGAATCGCCCACGAGACAGGTCTGCGCCTGGCCCAGCCCGAGCGCACCAACTCAGGCGCCGGAGCGAACTCGTCCACGTAACCGACGCACAGGTACCCGATCAGCTCGAGGTGCGCAGGCAGCCCGAGGACCGCTGCGATTTCGCCGGGCTCGAAGAACGAGACCCAACCGACACCCAGGCCCTCGGCGCGGGCGGCGAGCCAGAAATTCTGGATCGCGATCGCGGCGGAGAACCTGGTCGTGCGCGGATCCGCGTGCCGCCCGAGGACATGCCGCCCACCGCGGCCGGGGTCGCAGGTCACCGCGATGTTCAGCGGAGCGTCGAGGATCGCCTCCACCTTCAGCCCGTCGAACGCGGCCCGCCGGTCGTCGGGAAGCGACACTGCGAACACGTCCCGCTGCGCCACCGCGAGATCGTGCACCTTGCGCCGGGTCCCGGCGTCGCGGATCAGCAGGAAGTCCCACGGCTGGCTGAGCCCGACACTCGGCGCCCGATGTGCCGCCTCCAGCACCGGCATCAACACCGCGTCGGCAACAGGCACGTCCAGGAACCCACGCCGTACGTCGCGCCGCTCGGCGATCACCCGCTGCACCACCTCCCGCTCGTCCGCCGGATACCCGGGCGCCGGCAGGCGGCCGACGGCGAGGGTGGCGTTCGGGGATTGCTGTTTCGGGATCAGCAGGTGGGCTCCCGTAGCCAAGACGGCTGCCTCCGCGACGCTCGGCGAGCCGGTGAGGTGCAGGACCCGGTCGCTGGGCGTCGGGGTTTCGCAACCGGCCAGCTCGGCGGCGCTGAAGGTACGGAGGTCGGCACCCAGTTCGTCGACCAACTGCTGCAGGGCCGGCTCGGACTCTCGACCGGTCCGGGTGGCAATCACACGGACATCGCCAGAGCAATGGCGGCGTACCAGCTCGATCAGCTCGGTGTACGGCGTACCGCTGCGGAGGCCGACGCCGATGACGACGTTCATCGCACCCGCTCGCGGGCGGCGGCGACCAAGCGGGCGGGCACATCGGGGGTAGCGGTCCAGTGGAGGTGCAAGTACGACGCGTGGACGTGGGGGCGCGTGAGGCCTTCCGTACCACCGGGCAGGTGCCAGGCCGGGTGTACGTCGGCATCGGCCTCGATCGTCGTGCGGTGAAACTCGTGACCGCGCACCCGCCGCCCCTCGTCGAAGAACCGGGTCGTCGTGGCCGCGACCGCCGTCCGGTAGCCGAGCGTGAGGCGGTCGGTCATGCGGCCGGTGGCCGGGAGTACGCCGGCCATCGGGTGACCGTCGAGCTCGCGGCACAGATACAGCAGGCCGGCGCATTCGGCGATCACGGGTAGGCCGTCCTCGACCGCCGCCGCGACGCTTTTCCGGAGTTCGACGTTGTCCGACAGCGCCTCGGCGTGCAGCTCCGGAAAGCCGCCGCCGAGGTAGAGCGCTGCGGTTGCTTGCGGCAACGGGTCGATCAGTGGGTCGAAGGTCACGACGTCGGCACCGGCGGCAGCCAGCAGCTCCGTCGTTTCGGTGTAGCGAAACGAGAACACGGGTCCACCGGCAACGGCAACCACCGGGAGCACCGGCTCCGGTGGCGCGACCTCGCCCGCAGGGCTCCAGGGGGTTGCGTGGTGTGGCGGCGCAGTGTTGGCCGCGGCAACAAATGCTTCCAGGTCGACTCCGGCGCGGACCAACTCGGCCGCGGCGTCCACGGCCAGCTCGGCCTGCGCACGCTGCTCGTCGGCCGGGACCAGACCGAGGTGCCGGCTCGGGACCGTCAGCCGCTTGTCCCTTCGAAGCACCCCGAGCACCGGCACACCGGTCGGCGCCACGCCCGCGCGCACCTCGGCCTCGTGGCGATCCGAGCCGACCTTGTTCAGGATGACGCCGACGATGCGTATTTCGGTGTCAAAGGCAACGAATCCCTGCACGACGGCACCGACGCTCCGGCCCGCCGCCGACGCGTCGACGACCAGCACAACGGGTGCCTTCAGCACCTTCGCGACATGCGCCGTGGACGAGAAACCTTCCGTCCCGAGCGCGCCGTCGTACAGGCCCATCACGCCCTCGACCACGGCCAGGTCCGCGCCTGCGGAGCCGTGCTCGAAGAGCGGAGCGACCAGGTCCTCCCCCGACAGCATCGGGTCGAGATTCCGGCCGGGGCGACCGGTCGCGACCGCGTGGAAGCCGGGGTCGATGTAGTCCGGGCCGACCTTGAAACCGGCCACCGCGTGCCCGGCCCGGCGGAGCGCCGCCATCAGCCCGACTGCCACGGTGGTCTTGCCCGAGCCCGACGACGGCGCCGCGATCACGATCCGCGGGATCATGATGCCCCGGCTCCTCCGTGTCGGGGGCTCACCACTCGATCCCCCTCTGGCCCTTCTGCCCGGCGTCCATCGGGTGCTTGAGCTTGGTCATCTCCGCGGCCAGGTCGGCTGCCGCGAGCAGCTTCGGGTGGGCGTCGCGGCCGGTGATCACGACGTACTGATGACCGGGGCGGTGGACGAGGGTGTCGACGACCTCGTCCACGTCGATCCAGCCCCACTTCATCAGATAGGTGAACTCGTCGAGCACGTACAGGTCGTGCGCCTCGGCGGCGAGCCGGCGCTGGATCTCCCGCCAGCCCTCGACCGCGTCGGCGGCGTGATCCTCCTCGGTGCCGGACTTGCGGGCCCAGCTCCAGCCCTCACCCATCTTGTGCCACTCGACCGGTCCGCCTTCGCCGGTCGACGCGTGCAGCCGGCCGAGCGCCTTGAACGCGCTCTCCTCGCCGACCTTCCACTTCGCGCTCTTCACGAACTGGAAGACCCCGATGTTCCAGCCCTGGTTCCAGGCCCGCAGCGCCATCCCGAACGCGGCCGTCGACTTCCCCTTCATCGCACCCGTGTGCACCATCAGCAGCGGGCGGTTGCGGCGCTGCCTGGTGGTCAGGCCGTCGTTCGGTACGGCGACCGGCTGTCCCTTCGGCATCTCAGGCCGCCTTCCGCTCGGTGACCGCGCGGACGAGGTTGCCCGCGGCAACGTCTCCGAGGTCGAGGTACTCGGCGCGGAGATCGGCCGCGAGCTCCGCGGCGAGTCCGAGGCGGAGACCGCGGCGCGGTTCGCAATCGACCACGACGGTGGCGACACCGCGCTGTGCGAGCAGTCCGGCGGCGCGGCGGGCGCGGGCGAAGGCCTGGTCGCCGTGGGTGGCGCGGCCGTCGGTGACGAGGACGAGGAGCGGACGGCGGCGCGGGTCGCGGATCGCGGCGATCCGCAGTACTTCGGCCGCTTGCAGCAGGCCTTCGGCGAGCGGCGTGCGGCCGCCGGTGGGCAGCGATTCGAGGCGTCGTACGGCGGTCTCGACACTGCCCGTGGGCGGCAACGCGACCGTCGACGCGGCGCCTGCGAACGTGACCAGACCGACCGTGTCGCGACGCTGGTACGCGTCGAGCAGCAGCGAGACGATCGCCGTCTTCACTTCACTCATCCGCTTCTTCGTCCCCATCGAGCCGGACGCGTCGACACAGAACAGGACGAGGTTGCCCTCGCGGCCTTCGCGGACGGCGAGGCGGACGTCGGCCGGACGGACGACCAGCCCGGGTCCGGTGCGGCCGCGCGTCTGCTGGTGCGGCGCGGCGGTGCGCAGCGTGCCGAGGAGATGTGGGCGACCGTTCTCGCGGCCGAGGCGGGCGCGTTCCCCCACGACGCGCCCGACCTCGGTGATCGCCCGGGACCGGCGGCCTGCGACGCCCGCTCCCGGCGCCTGCACACTGAGCAGGCGGGCTTTGTACGGCGCTGCGCTCCCGGCGACCTCGCCTGTCGGCGCCGGACCGGCTGTTGCTCGACCGGCTGCTTCTTGACCGGCTGCTTCTTCGCCGGCTGATTCTTCGCCGGCTGATTCGGCGGATCGGCGCGCGTCCATCGGGTCGCTCTCGCTGCCCTGGTCCGGAGTGCCGTCCGATCCGCCGCGGCCATCGGGGCTGGGCGGGTCGTCGTCCGGGTCGTCTTCTGAGTCGTCTTCTGGCGGCGTGCTGTTGTTGATCGCGTCCTCAAGCTGCTGCTCGTCCAGCCCGGGCGCGTCGAAGGGGTTGCGGCGGCGGCGATGCGGAAGCGCCAGTTTGGCGGCCGCGCGAATGTCCTCGACCTCGACGACCGTGCGGCCCGACCAGGCGGCATGAGCGACAGCGGTGCGCGCGGTGACCAGGTCGGCGCGCATCCCGTCGACGTCGAAGGACGCGCAGATCTCGGCGATCTGGCGGAGCGCGGCGTCGGTCAGGACCACCTCGGACAGCAGGTCGCGCGCCTTCACGATGCGTTCGGCGAGTTCGCGTTGCGAACCGCCGTACCGGGCCGTGAACCCGGCCGGATCCGCCTCGTACCCGAGCCGCGCGCGCAGCACCTCCACGCGGACGGCGGGATCGCGGCTGGCGACCACGTCGACGGTCAGGCCGAACCGGTCGAGGAGTTGCGGCCGGAGCTCGCCCTCCTCCGGGTTCATCGTGCCGACGAGCACGAACCGCGCCGGATGCGTGACCGAGACGCCGTCGCGCTCCACGGTCGCCCGTCCCATCGCGGCCGCGTCGAGCAGGACGTCGACCAGGTGGTCGTGCAGCAGGTTGACCTCGTCGACGTACAGCAGCCCGCGGTGCGCTGCGGCGAGCAGCCCGGGTTCGTACGCCGTGACGCCTTCGGCCAGTGCCTTCTCCAGGTGCAGTGATCCGAGCACCCGGTCCTCGGTGGCACCGACCGGCAACTCGACCAGCCGCGCCGGGCGCACCGCCCGCTCGCTCACATGCGGCCCGTCCGGACAGGCGGGATCCGGGCGGTCGGGGTCGCACGAGAACCGGCAACCGGAGACCACGTCCACCGCCGGCAGGATCTCGGTGAGTGCACGGACCGCGGTCGACTTCGCCGTCCCCTTCTCGCCGCGGATCAACACTCCACCGATGCCCGGCGAGATCGCGGCCAGGATCAGCGCGAGCTGCAGATCGTCCATCCCGACGATCGCGGTGAACGGGAACGAAGGCGCAGCGGCCCTGGTCGGCGCAGCCCGCATCGGCGGTGTCCCTTTCGTCGTGCGGGTGTCCACGCCCGCGACGGCACTGGTACGCCGTCCGCGAGACCGCGGCGGCGGACGGGAGCAGATGTCCTGGCTTCCGGGCCTGCACCCGGTCACAGTGGCGGGACCGCCCCGGACTCCCAGCATCCGCTGGTCACCGGTGTTCCTCCACAACCGTCCGCCAGATCATGGCACACCCACCCACCCGGCAACCCACCGAACCTCCGTGTCCGTCACCACGTCCGGTCCGGAGGGCCTATTGCGTCAGGCGCTTGGCCAGGGCTGTGGCAGCGGTGTCGTCGGGTACTTCGCGGATGCCGACGATGGGCGTGACGGTGACGAAGCCTTCGGCGAGGAGGGCTTCGTCGGTGCCGGGAACGGCGGTGGCCTGGAGGCGTTCGACGGTGATCATCGGCTCGCCCGTCGGAGCCGTCACGGCGATCAGGCGGGTACGGCGGGGTACGGACAGCGCCGCGTGCCGGACGCCGGCCAACTGGTCCAGGGGGCGGTCCGGAACGTTGATCGTGAGCACCGTCCCGCCCGGTTCGGCGGCGATCCAGCCGAGGGCTTCGCCGGCCACCCGCGCCGCGGTCGGCCAGTGGTCCGGGTCGTCGGAGTCGAGGCTGACCGCAACCGCCGAGATCCCGGTCTCGGCCGCGGTGAGCGCCGCCGCGACGGTGCCGGAGTGGAAGATCGGCACCCCGATGTTCAGGCCGCGGTTGATCCCCGACAGCACCAGGTCCGGCACCGGACCGAACGCACCGGCCTGCGCCATCGTCACCGCCTGGGCCGGCGTGCCGTCGATGCCGATGAACGTCACGCCCTGCTCGACGTCGGACACGGTCCGGATCGGCCGCCCGACCATCCCCGCCCGTGCGGAGCCGACGCCGCTCTCGTCCACCAACGGTGCCACCACGAGCACGTCGTACCCAAGGGCTGCGATGACCGGCGCGAGCGCCCGGATCCCCGGCGCCCGGTACCCGTCGTCGTTGGTGATCAGGACGCGCGGCTGTCTCGAGGGCATGCGTCTACCCAATCAGCCGCGATCCTCGATGTCACCCTCCGTCTCAAGGACTGCGTCCCGCAACGTCTGCAGCGCCGCGGCCGACGGCTCTGCCCACAGCCCGCGCTGCGCGGCCTCGAGCAACCGCTCCGCGATCCCGTGCCGCGCCCACGGGTTCGACCGGCGGAAGAACTCGGCCGTCTCCGGGTCCGCGACGTACTGCTCGGTCAGCGACTCGTACATCCAGTCGTCGACCACGCCCGCCGTCGCGTCGTACCCGAACAGGTAGTCCACGGTCGCGGCCATCTCGAACGCGCCTTTGTACCCGTGCCGCCGCATCGCGGCCATCCACCGCGGGTTCACCACGCGCGCCCGGAAGACCCGCTTCGCCTCCTCCTCGAGCGTGCGCGTCTTCACCTGCGCGGGCACCGCGGAATCGCCGACGTACGCCTTCGGATTGGATCCGGTCAGGTGGCGCACCATCGCGATCATGCCGCCGTGGTACTGGAAGTAGTCGTCGGAGTCCATGATGTCGTGCTCACGGGTGTCCGCGTTCTTGGCCGCCACCTGGATCCGCGCATACGCACGCTCCATCGACGCCCGTGCCTCGGCGCCGTCCAGGTCCTTGCCGTACGCGTACCCGCCCCACACCGCGTACACCTCGGCGAGCTCCGCGTCGGTGCGCCAGTTCCGCGCATCGACGAGCGGCAGCAGACCGGCGCCGTACGAACCGGGCTTGGACCCGAACACGCGCGCCGTCGCCTGCCGTACGTCGTTGCCTGCCGCAACGTCCTGCTGCACGTGCGCGCGCAGGTAATTGTCCTCCGCCGGCTCGTCCAGCTCGGCCACCGTGCGGACCGCCTCGTCGAGCAACGCGACCACGTGCGGGAACGCGTCCCGGAAGAACCCGGAGATACGGATCGTCACGTCGATCCGCGGCCGCCCCAGCTCCGCGACGTCGACCACCTCGAACCCGGTGACCCGTCGCGACGCGTCGTCCCAGACCGGCCGGCAGCCCAGCAGCCAGAGCACCTCGGCGAGGTCGTCGCCCTGCGTGCGCATCGCCGACGTACCCCAGACCGTGAGGCCGACGGAACGCGGCCACTCCCCTGTCTCGGTCTGGTGCCGCGTCAGCAGCGAGTCGGCCAGCGCGACGCCCACGTCCCACGCGTTGCGGCTCGGGATCGCCTTCGGGTCCACCGCGTAGAAGTTGCGGCCGGTCGGCAGTACGTTGACCAGGCCGCGCGTCGGCGACCCGGACGGACCGGCCGCGACGAACCGTCCGTCCAGGGCCCGCAGCACGCTGGTGATCTCGTCACCGGTCCGCTCCAGCCTCGGGACCACCTCCTGGGCCGCGAACGTCAACGACTCCACGACACCGCAAGCCTCCCGGCCGAGCACCTCACCGACCACCACCGGGACCT
Source organism: Kribbella sp. NPDC048915 (assembly GCF_040649595.1). Classification (NCBI taxonomy): domain Bacteria; kingdom Bacillati; phylum Actinomycetota; class Actinomycetes; order Propionibacteriales; family Kribbellaceae; genus Kribbella; species Kribbella sp. NPDC048915. The sequence goes on from NZ_JBEZFT010000005.1 coordinate 148,800, forward strand.
TGGCCGCGTCCCAGCCGGCGGTCTCCATGCCGTCGACGAGCCTGCGCGCCAGGGCCTCCAGCAGATCGACGCCGTCCGCACCGGTGACCGCGGGAAGGTCGGCGAGCGTCGCCAGGTCGGCCAGCTCCGGCACCGCACGACCCGGGTCGGCAAGCATCGCGGCCTCGTCGACCCCGAACGCCTCGCCGAGCGCCGCCCGCAACCCCGGGATCGAGTACGAACCGCCCCACAGTTGGCGCGCCCGCAGGACGGCGAGCACCAGGTTCACCCGCGCCGCACCGGCCGGCACACCGCCCAGCACATGCAGCCCGTCGCGAATCTGCACGTCCTTGATCTCGCACAGATACCCGTCCAGGTGCAGGACGAACTCGTCGAACTCCTCGTCGTCCGGCTTCTCGGACGTGTGCAGGTCGTGGTGCAACTGCGCCGCCTGGATCAGCGTCCAGATCTGGGTGCGCAGCGTCGGCACCTTCTCGGGGTCGAGCGCCTGCACCGTCGCGTACTCGTCGAGGAGGTACTCCAGCTTGGCCATGTCGCCGTACGTCTCGGCCCGCGCCATCGGCGGCACCAGGTGGTCGACGATCGTCGCGTGCGCCCGGCGCTTCGCCTGCGTACCCTCACCGGGGTCGTTGACGATGAACGGGTAAATCATCGGCAGGTTCCCGAGGACGGCGTCGGGCGCACAGTCCGCCGCGAGTCCGATCCCCTTGCCCGGCAGCCATTCCAGCGTCCCGTGCTTGCCCAGGTGTACGACGGCCTGCGCGCCGAACCCACCTGCGTCGGGCGCGGCCTCCAGCCAGCGGTACGCCGCGAGGTAGTGGTGCGACGGCGCCATGTCCGGGTCGTGGTAGATCGCCACCGGGTTCTCGCCGAATCCGCGCGGCGGCTGGATCATCAGCACCACGTTCCCGAACCGCAAGGCGGCCAGCGCGATCGCGGGCTCGTCGGCGGACGTGTCGACGTACAGCTCGCCCGGCGCCTCGCCCCACGCCTCGGTCATTGCCATCCGCAACGACTCCGGGAGCTGCTGGAACCAGGTGGTGTACATGGACAGCGGGACCTTGGCGACCGCGTTCGCCAGCTGCTCGTCGCTCAGCCAGTCGGTGTCGTGACCGCCGGCCGCGATCAGCCGGTGGATCAGCCCGTCGCCGTCCAGCGCGTCGACGTCCAGGTCGCCGAGGTCGTACCCGGCGTCCTTCAGCCGCCGCAGCAGCACGACCGCGGACGCCGGTGTGTCGAGTCCGACGGCGTTCCCGATCCGCGCGTGCTTGGTCGGGTACGACGACAGCACCAGCGCGATCCGCTTCTCGGCCGGCGCGGTGTGCCGCAGCCGCGCGTGAGCGACCGCGATGCCGGCCAGCCGGGCGCACCGCTCCGGGTCCGGCATGTACCGCGCCAGCCCGTCGGCGTCGTACGACTTGAACGAGAACGGCACCGTGATCAGCCGCCCGTCGAACTCCGGGATCGCCACCTGCGTCGCCGCGTCCAGCGGGCTGATGGCCGCGTCGCTGGCGACCCACTGCTCGCGGGTCGACGTCAGCGCGAGGCCCTGGATCAACGGGATGTCGAGAGCGGCCAGCGCGCCCGCGTCCCAGGCGTCGTCCGCGCCACCTGCACTCGCATTCGCCGCCACCGAGCCGCCCGCAGCCAGTAGCGTCGTGACCAGTACGTCGCATTTGCGCAGCAGTTCGAACAGCCCGGCGTTCTCCTCGCTGCCCGGGTCGAGTCCACGCAGCGTCCCGCAGTACACCGGCAAGGCCTGCGCACCGGCCGCCTCGACCGCGGTCGCCAGTGCGTCGACGAAGGCGGTGTTCCCGGAGATCTCGTGCGCGCGGTAGTACACGATGCCCACGACCGGACGTCCGTCCTCGACGTACGTCCCGCGGACGCCGTACGTCGGGAGCGCGCGGGGCGGATCGAATGCGTCACCGGTCAGCAGCAGCGTGTCGCGCAGGAAGCCGGCCAGGTTCCGCAGGTTGTCCGCGCCGCCATCACGCAGGTACGACAGCGCCTCGGTGACCGCGCCGGCTGGGACGGTCGACAGCGACATCAGCTCGGCGTCCGGGGCAGCCTCACCGCTGACGACGACCGTCGGCTTGCCCGACGCCAGGACCGCGTCCAGACCGTCCTCCCACGCGCGGCGGCCGCCGAGCAACCGGACGACGACCACCTCCGCGTCGTCGAGCAACGCGCCCAGCGCGGACAACTCGAGCCGGGCCGGATTCGCGACGTTCCACCCCGCATCAGCTGCGGCGGCCGCCAGCAGATCGGTGTCGGCAGTGGACAGCAACAACAGCTTCGCAGGCATGCGCAGGTGGTCCTTCCCGGGGTGTCCGCGCCCCGAATCCAGGGACGACGGCGGCAGTTCCTGACTTCCCTGGTCGGGTCACAGTGGCGGGACCGTCCCGGATTCACACCGGGTTCCTGCTGATGCCGTCGAGTTGACGCGCCGACTCTAGCGGTGCGCGGCGTAGTGGTTGGCCAGCAGGTCGGTACCCCAGTCGTTGCGGATGTCCCGCCACACCGAGTGGATGTGGTTGGCGTTGTCCTGCGTGTTGTCGTACTCGGCGAGGAACGTGGGCCCGGCGATCGAGTAGTAGTGCCGGTTGCCGACGCCCGGCTGGGTCTCGCCCGCCCACGCGAACGTCAAGCGCTCGATGCCTTGCTCGGTGATGTCGTTCCACGTCTGCAGACCGATCGGGCCGGCGGCGCGTCCGACGTACTGTCCGATCAGCAGGCTCAAAATCTGGCGCTGTGCCTCGGTCATGTCGCCGTAGGCGAGGCCGCGGTGGAGGAGCGACGGGTCGGCAACCGGGTCGTGGCGGGTCAGGATGTCGTCGGGCGCCTCCGGTGAGACCAGCGCCACCTCCAGCTGTCCCGGCTCAAGCGCGTGCAGCAACTCGAAGCCCAGGTCCTGCTCCGCGGCGAGGAAGCGTCGTCCGGTCTCCGGCCCGCTCAGCACCTGGGCCGGGTTCGACCCGATGAACTGCGGTGTGAACGCGACCGCGCCGGCCACCACCGTCACGTGCAGCGCGAGGTGATGCCCGTTCAACCGCCACGCCCACGGTTCCGGTCCGGCCGGATCGCCGAGCACCCGGAGGAAGTACCGGCCGCCGAGCACCGAGCCCTCCCAGTCACCGGACTCCGGCAGCGCCGGGATGCCGCGCAGGATCACCTCCGCGTCCAGCACCGCCCACGCGTCGGCCGCGCCGCGTTGGCTGCAGCCGAGCTCGACGATCCGCTGCGCGAGCTGCTGCTGCGCGGGCGTCAGCTCGGCCAGCGGCAGTCCGGGGCGGTCTCCCGGCAGGTACGTCCACGCCTGGTGGTCCGGCGTACCGAACGGAGCCTTGACCTTCTCGAGCTGCTCGGGCGACAAACTCGCCAGCAGGTCGAGGACGGCGTCCTGCGTCTGGGCTACAACCATGCTGAGCGCTCCCGCGGGGTCGGTTGGTAGGGCGTCCACTGCTCGAACGGCCGATCCAGCTTGTACCGGAAGTCCGGCTGCCGCAGCAGGACGCGTGTTTCGCCGTTCCCCGGGTTGCGCAGCGACTCGAAGAAGCGGACAGACCAATGGAACCACCGCATGCAGAACAACCGCATCGTCAGTCCATGGGAGACCAGCAGCACGTTGCGCGGCGCCTCCGGGTTCGAGAAGTCGCGGTGCATCGTCTCCAGGAACGTCGACACCCGGTCGTACACGTCCGACCCCGACTCGCCGTGCGTGAACCGGTAGAAGAAGTGCCCGTAGGAGTTCCGGAGTTGCTCCTGCCGCTCGATGTCCTCGGTGTCCTGCAGGTTGGCCCAGTCCTGTTCGCGCAGCCGCGGCTCCTCCCGCGCCGTCTCGATCAGGTCGTCCAGCCCGAGCGAGTCCAGCGTCTGCCGGGTCCGCAGGTACGGCGACACGTACACGCGGACCGGCTGGTTGTCGAACAGCTCGCGCAGCCCACGTCCCGCCTTGGCGGCCTGCTCGTGCCCGTGCGGGGTCAACGGGACGGCGTGGTCCGGGGTGCGCTCGTAGACGGTCTTGTCCAGGTTGGCCTCGGACTCACCGTGCCGGATCAGTGCGATCCGCAACGGCCGGTGGCTCAGGTCCATCGCTTCCCCTTCCCGAGTGCGACGACCGCTCCGAGGACCGCCGCCGCCAGGCCTACTCGGCGGGCGAGGCCGGCCGTACGCCGAACGTCGGCGACCGTCGGCGCCGGACCGTCGCCCAGTGTGCCGCGGTCCTCCTGGTAGCTGCCGTAGCTGTTCGTACCGCCGAGGGTCAGCTCGAGTGCACCGGCGAACGCGGCTTCGACCGGACCGGCGTTCGGGCTCGGGTGCTTCGCGGCATCGCGCCGCCAGACCCGGACGGTCTCCTGGAACCGGCCGCTCGTGACCGCGGCGAGGACCGCGCATGCCCGGGCCGGTAGCAGGTTGGCGACGTCGTCCAGCCGCGCCGACGCCCACCCGAAGCGGCGGTACTTCGGCGACTTGTAGCCGACCATCGCGTCGAGGGTGTTCGCCGCGCGGTAGCCGAGCAGACCGGGCACACCGAGGACGCCGCCCCACAGCAGCGGCGCGACGCAGGCGTCCGACGTGTTCTCGGCGACCGACTCGACCGTGGCGCGGGCCAGCTCGTCGGCCTCGAGGTCGCTGGCGTCGCGTGCGCACAGGTGGCTGAGCCGGGCGCGCGCACCGTCGATGTCCTTGTCCTCCAGGAGCTCGGCCATCGCCTCGGCCTCGCGGTCGAGGCTCCGGGCGCCGAGCACGGTCCAGGTCGCCGCGGCGGTGACGGCGGTGTGCAGGATCGGGTGGTTGCGCGTCAGCCGTTCGGCCGCGATGCCCAGGAGGGTCGGTGCGCCGACGAGGACTGCGGCGTAGGCGGCCCCGGCCGGGCGCGTATCGGCGTACAGCTGCTGCTCGACCTTGGCCGCCGTACGGCCGAAGCCGGCGACCGGGTGGAAGCGGCGGGGATCGCCGATCAGGCGGTCGGCCGCGAAGCCGAGGAGGATGCCGATTGCCCGGGACACCCTCGGCAGTCTGCCAGGTCCGGCGCTGTGATTGGGTGAGCGGCATGGGAATCGCGCAACTGCTCGAGCAGGTGGACGGGAGCGGGGACTTCGGGGTCTGGCTGGGCCGGTTGGACGGCACGCCGGTGTTCGTGCACGAGGCGGAGCGGCCGCACTACGCGGCGAGCACGATGAAGCTGCCGGTCGCGATGGCGATGATGCACAAGGTCGACGCCGGTGACCTGTCGCTGTTCGAGCCGATCGCCGTGCACAACGACTTCGAGTCCGCGGCCGGCGGCCGGTTCGGCGTCAACCCGGACGAGGACGAGGCGCCCAAGACCTGGGAACGGCTCGGCAAGAAGGTGCCCCTGAACTGGCTGGCCACCGAGATGATCACGCTGTCCAGCAATCTCGCAACCAACCTGGTCCTCGAGCAGGTCGGGATCGCCGCCGCGCACGAACTGCTGGTCGCGGCCACGCTGCCCAGCTCGCCAGAACCGCAGTCCAGGATCCAGCGCGGAATCGACGACGGGCCGGCCGCCCGGGCCGGGATCAGCAACCTGATGAGTCCGGCCGGTCTGGCCGGTGTGCTGGTTGCGGTCGGCAACCAGCAGGGCGAATCCGGCACGTACCTGCGCGAGCTGCTGGCCGGCAACCAGTGGAACGGCGAGATCCCCGCGTTGCTGCCGACGGGCACCCGCGTCGAGCACAAGAACGGCTGGGACACCCGGATCCGGCACGACGGTGGCATCGTCCGCCCCCCGGACGCGGACCCGTTCGTCCTGGCGGTGTGTACGACGTCCGACCTGCCGGACACCGACGCGCAGCAGCTGATCGCCTCGATCGCGCTCGAGGCCTGGAACCACCGGCACGACCTGGAGGCCGTGCGGTGAAGATCACGACGCATCTGGTGTCGGCGCCGCTGCACACCCCGTTCGTCACCGCGCTACGGACCGCGACCCATGTCGAGTCGCTGCTGGTCGAGATCAGCGACGGTTCGCACAGCGGCTGGGGCGAGGCGCCGCAGGTCTGGAAGGTGACGGGCGACTCGCTCGCCGGGTCCCAGGCCTTCATCGAAGGTCCTTTGAGCGCCGCGTTGGACGGGCTGAGCCCGGACGACCTCACCGAGGCGCTGCGGCGCGTACAGGGTGCGGCGGTCGGCAACTTCGGGGCCAAGGACGCCGTCGACGTCGCGCTGCACGACCTGGCGGCGCGGCGGCACGGTCAGACGCTGCACGGGTTCCTCGGGTCGACGACAGACGTGGTCCGCACCGACGTGACGCTGTCCGTCGGCGATGCGGACGCGCTGGCCGAGGCCGGCGCGGCCCGGGTCGCAGACGGATTCGACGTGCTCAAGATCAAGGTCGGCACCGATGCCGCCGGCGACATCGAACGCGTCCGCCGGGTCCGGTCCGCCATCGGCCCGGACCCGCGACTGCGGCTGGACGCCAACCAGGGCTGGACGCGCCGCGACGCCGTCACCGTGATCCGCGCGCTCGAGGACGCCGGCTGCGCGATCGAGCTCGTCGAGCAACCCGTCGCCGCGGCCGACCTGGACGGTATGGCCTGGGTGACCGACCGGGTCAGTACGCCGATCCTCGCCGACGAGTCCGTGTACGGCGTCCGCGACCTGGTCGACGTGATCCGCCGCGGCGCGGCCGACCTGGTGAACGTGAAGCTGGCCAAATGCGGCGGCCTGGCGCCGGCGCGGACCCTGCTCGAACTGGCCCGCGCGCACGGACTCGGCGCGATCGTCGGCTGCATGATGGAGAGCCACGTCGGCGTCGGCGCGGCGGCCGCATTGGTCTCGGCGTACCCGACGACGGCGGTCAACGATCTCGACGCGGCCTGGTGGTTGCGCGCGGCACCGGTCACCGGCGGAATCCGGTACGAGGGCTCCCAGATCCACCTGCCTTCTGCTCCTGGACTCGGCGTGACAGGCTTGAGCGCATGAAGTTAGCCGCTACCAAGGTCCCGATCAGCACGGTCTGGACCGCGCCGGATGCGCCCCGCGACATCGACGCCCCGGCCACCGCCGCCCGACCCGACGTCGCCGCCTGGGCGCAGTCGATGGACACCGAGACCCGGCTCGGCCTGCACGGCCGGACCCTGACCCAACTGCTGTTCGCCGAGCCCGTCCTGGTGCGCTCCGAACGCGACGGCTGGTCCGAGATCGTCGCGCCATGGCAGCCCTCGTCACAAGACGAGCTCGGGTACCCGGGCTGGATCCCGTCGAGCCACCTGGGCGAGCTGCCGCGGAGCGCCGAGAACCCGGTCGCGGTCGCCGTACCGACCGCCGCGCTGCTCGACGCGCCCGGTGGGCAGCCCGTCGCCACGCTGTCGTTCGGCACCGTTCTGGCCTCCGACGAGCGCTCGGACGGGCACACGCGAGTGGCGACGCCCGACGGCGGCAACGGCTGGCTGGCGGACGCCGTACTGCGGTCCGTCTCCGAGCCGTCGAGTCCGGGCGACCGGCTGCGGCTGGGCTCGCTCTTCCTGGGTCTCGAGTACCTGTGGGGCGGTACGTCGGCGCACGGGCTGGACTGCTCCGGCCTGATCCACACCGTCAGCCGGGTGCTCGGTCTGCGGACGCCGCGGGACGCGCACGACCAGGCCGACACGCTGCCGAACATCCCGATCGACGAGGCGCGGCCGGGCGACCTGTACTTCTTCGCCCGCGACCAGAAGCCGGTGCATCACGTGGGCTTCGTGTCCGCGGCCGGGATGCTGCATGCATCGGAGACCGGGAAGCGGCTCGAGAACGAGGCACTGACCGACGAACGGCGCGCGACCCTGGTCCGGGCCGCACGGTTCTGAGGTGTGCGGTTCTGAGATGTCGCTGGGCTGACGATCGCCCCGGGCCCGTCGTACCTATCGGCGGGCCTGGGGCGATCGTGCTGTCTGGGTCGTGCTGGGCGGGTCGTGCTGGGCGGGTCGTGCTGGGCGGGTCGTGCTGGGCGGGTCAGGAGTTGCGGTGCACCGGGGGTGCCGCGTCTTCGGTCTGCTCGTCGCGGACGGCGTCCTGAGGACGCTCCAGGCCGTCCTCGACCGCCTGCGCCGGCTCCTCCGCCTTCAGCGTGCGGGACTTGCGCAGGCTGAGGACCGTCGTGATGCCGAGCGTGATGATGATGAACCCGAGCGAGAACCAGATCGGGATCTCCGGCGCCCACTCGATGTGGTGACCGCCGTTGATGAACGGCAACTCGTTGACGTGCATCGCGTGCAGCACCAGCTTCACGCCGATGAACGCAAGCACCACGGACAGCCCGATCGACAGGTACACCAGGCGACGCAGCAGGTCGCCGAGCAGGAAGTACAGCTGCCGCAGACCCATCAGCGCGAACACGTTCGCGGTGAAGACCAGGAACGGCTCCTGGGTCAGGCCGTAGATCGCGGGGATCGAGTCGAGCGCGAACAGCAGGTCGGTGGTCCCGAGCGCGATGATCACGATCATCATCGGCGTGACGAAGCGCTTGCCGTTCTTCTTCACGGTCAGCTTGACGCCGTTGTACTCGTCGGTCGCGTTCAGCCGGCGCTTCGCGAACCGGATGACCGCGTTCTCCTTGAAGTCGTCGTCGTCGTTCTCGCCCTCCCGGGCCAGGTGGATCGCGGTGTACACCAGGAACGCGCCGAACAGGTAAAAGATCCACGAGAACTGGTTGATCGCGGCGGCGCCGACGGCGATGAAGACGCCGCGGAACACCAGCGCGAGGATGATGCCGATCAGCAGGGCGGTTTGCTGGTACTTCCTCGGGACGCCGAACCTGGCCATGATGATCAAGAAGATGAACAGGTTGTCGACGCTCAGGCTGTACTCGGTGAGCCAGCCGGCGAAGAACTCCCCGGCGTACTGCCCGCCGGAGAACACCCACACGCCGAGGCCGAAGATCACCGCCAGGCCGACGTAGAACGCGATCGCGGTCGCCGATTCCTTCGTCGTTGGCTCGTGCGGCCGGCGGCCGATGATGAAGACGTCGAACGCCAGCAAAGCCAGCAGCACCCCGACGGTGATGTACCAGACATAGTCAGCAACGTGCACAGAGTCCTCCGGAGGTCAGACGAAAAATGACTCCGAAGGTCTCTTCCGCGTCACGCTGCGGGATGCCCGCCGTACTGCGTGTGACGCCGGAGGCACCGGGTCGGGGACGAACCTTGACCGTGATGACGATGCCGCCGCGAAAGGAATACTCCCCTTCTCCGGATCCATTGTGGCGGCTGCGCACCCAAGACACCAAATCCCACCCGCCGCGTCCCGCATGTCGGCATCGTCACACTATGCCCAGGGAATAGTTGCACTCCGTAATCTATTGGCGTCCGATGATTGCTGCTTCGGTCGGCTGTCAGCCTGTTGTGGTGGGGGCGGTCGCGCTTGGGAAGTTTGGCGACGATGGTGTCGTAGGAGGCGTCGACGAGCTCCAGAATCTCGTCGTCCGGCATCGCCCCCTGGAGCCGCACCGTGTTCCAGCCGGCCCGACCGATGTACGCCATCTTGCTGACGTCGTCGGGATACGTCTCGACGAGCTCGTCGGCCTCTTCCCGATTGGCACCGCACTTCAGCCCCACCGCGTCGCTGCCGAGAAACGCGAAGATCTTCGCCCCCACCTTGGCCACCACGTCCCCGTCCCAAGGCTCGTCCTGCCAAGCCCCCGGCTTGCCCAGGCAGTACTCGAGCAAATCGTCCGCACTCAACCGCGCCATACCGACGACCCTAATCCCACCCCGGGCAACCCACCCCCATCTCACCCAGTGTCTCCCACCCGCCGTGCTTTCCCGCGACCTGCCGTGGTCCGGGTGTCGGCGCGGTCGGGCGAATTACGCTGCTCGGCATGGGTTCTGTGATGGTGGCTGCTGTTCAGGCCGGGTCCGTCCTGTTCGACACGCCGGCGACGTTGGAGAAGGCAGAGCGCTTGATCCGGGAGGCGGCCTCGAGTGGGGCGCGGCTGGTGGTGCTTCCGGAGGCGTTCCTCGGGGGCTATCCGAAGGGCTTCGACTTCGGCATCACCGTCGGCTCGCGCTCACCCGAGGGCCGCGAACTCTTCCGCCGCTACCGAGCCGCCGCCGTCGAACTGAACGGACCAGAGATCGCGCGTCTGGCCACACTCGCCGCCGAACTCGACGTACACCTGGTCGCAGGCGTCATCGAACGCGACGGTGGCACCCTGTATTGCACTGCCGTCTTCCTCGACCCCCTCGACGGACTGATCGCACGCCACCGCAAGCTCATGCCGACCGCCGCCGAGCGGTACCTCTGGGGTCAAGGTGACGGCTCCACGATGCCCGCCGTACGAACGAACTTCGGGGTCTTGGGCGCCGCGATCTGCTGGGAGAACTACATGCCCCTCTTCCGCCAGACGATGTACGCCAAGGGCGTTCAGCTCTGGTGCGCTCCCACCGTCGACGACCGCGACCAGTGGCAGTCCACCATGCGCCACATCGCCCTCGAAGGCCGCTGCTTCGTCATCAGCGCCAACCAGTACTTCACGACAGCCGACGCAGCCGACGCAGCCGGCGACCCGGAGACGAGCGGCGGGAAGGTGTTGATCAACGGCGGGAGCACGATCATCTCGCCCCTAGGTGAAATCCTCGCCGGACCTCTGCGCGGAACCGAGGGCATCCTGCTCGCGGAACTCGACCTTGACGACCTGGACCGCGGCTACTTCGACTTCGACTCCGTCGGCCACTACGCCCGCCCCGACATCTTCACACTCACGGTCGACGAGTCTCCCCGCCAGACCGTCACCCGCCACCCCTGACACACGACCGCCGGGCGCCAGTTCCGCCCGCGAACGCCGCCACGCTCACCGGCCTGTGCACGCGGGAGCGGACCTGCGTCACTCACCAAGCGGGCCGTCCACGCCGGCTCCACGCTCAGCCGACCCGGCCAACCGGCGCAATCGGGCAGTTACTGAGTGATGGACGTCCGGCCTGTGCAGTGCAGGAGCTCAGGACACGCCAGCCCGCCGACGTGGCGCAGGAAGGTCAGGGCGCGCGCCGCCGCGGCCGCGGCGGTGACCTTGCACACGCGGCGGTGACCTTGCGCAGACAACGGTGACTTCGCACACGCGGCGGTGACCTTGCACCGGCGGGGGTGACCTTGCACAGGGCATTGCCTGTGGAAGGTCACCTCGGCCTGGTGCAGGTCGACCGTGTCTGTGGAAGGTGACCAGGTGGTGTGGAGGGGCGACCCGCGGTGTGAAAGGTGACCTTGCACGGACAGCGGTGACCTTGCACACGCGGCGGTGACCTTGCACACGCGGCGGTGACCTTGCACACGCGGCGGTGACCTTGCGCAGACAACGGTGACTTCGCACCCGCGCCGGTGAGCTTGCACAGGCGGGGTTGACCCTGCACAGGGCATTGCCTGTGGAAGGTCACCTCGGCCTGGTGCAGGTCGACCGCGCCGGTGGAAGGTGACCAGGTGGTGTGGAGGGGCGACCCGCGGTGTGAAAGGTGACCTTGCACGGACAACGATGACCTTGCACACGCGGCGGTGACCTTGCGCAGACAACGGTGACTTCGCACCCGCGGCGGTGACCTTGCGCAGGCGGGGGTGACCTTGCACAGGGCATTGCCTGTGGGAGGTCGCCTTGGTTTGGGGGAGGTCGACCGTGTCTGTGGAAGGTGACCTGGTGGTGTGGGGGCGCGAACAGCCGGGTGGATGGGGCTACTTGGCGCCGGCGTTGGTCATTTGGCGGAGTTCCTTCTTGAGTTCGGAGATTTCGTCTCGGTAGCGGGCGGCGACTTCGAACTGGAGTTCGGCGGCAGCGTTGTGCATCTGGTCGGTGAGCTGCTGGATCAGGTCGGCGAGGTCGGAGGACGGGAGGCCGCCGGCCAGTTCCTTCGCCTTCTCGCCGGCCTTCTTGCCGCCACCGGGGACCGGGGCCTTGCCACGGGACTGGGTGCGGCCGGAGCCGAGCAGCTCGGCGGTGTCCGCGTCCTCGCGGGCCAGCATGTCGGTGATGTCGGCGATCCGCTTGCGCAGCGGCTGCGGGTCGACGCCGTGCTCGGTGTTGTACGCGATCTGCTTCGCGCGGCGCCGGTTGGTCTCGTCGATGGCCTGCTCCATCGACGGCGTGATCTTGTCGGCGTACATGAACACCTGACCGGACACGTTACGCGCGGCACGGCCGATGGTCTGGATCAGCGACCGTCCGGACCGCAGGAAGCCTTCCTTGTCGGCGTCCAGGATCGCGACCAGCGACACCTCCGGCAGGTCGAGGCCCTCGCGGAGCAGGTTGATGCCGACGAGGACATCGTACTCCCCCATCCGCAGCTCGCGCAGCAGCTCGACCCGGCGGAGCGTGTCGACCTCGCTGTGCAGATACCTGGTCCGGATACCCATCTCGAGCAGATAGTCGGTGAGGTCCTCGGACATCTTCTTGGTCAGGGTGGTGACCAGGACCCGCTCGTCGCGCTCGACCCGGAGCCGGATCTCGTGGATCAGGTCGTCGATCTGGCCCTTGGTCGGCTTCACGATCACCTCGGGGTCGACCAGACCGGTCGGCCGGATGATCTGCTCGACGAACCCGTCGGACTTGTCCTGCTCGTACTGTCCCGGGGTCGCGGACAGGTAGACGGTCTGCCCGATCCGCTCCAGGAACTCCTCCCAGCGCAGCGGCCGGTTGTCCATCGCCGACGGCAGCCGGAAGCCGTGCTCGACCAGGGTCCGCTTGCGGGACATGTCGCCCTCGTACATCCCGCCGATCTGCGGGACGGTCACGTGCGACTCGTCGATGACCAGCAGGAAGTCCTCGGGGAAGTAGTCCAGCAGACAGTGCGGCGCGGAGCCGGGCTCGCGACCGTCGGTGTGCCGCGAGTAGTTCTCGATACCGGAGCAGGTGCCGATCTGGCGCATCATCTCGATGTCGTACGTCGTGCGCATCCGCAACCGTTGCGCCTCGAGCAACTGCCCGTTGCGCTCCAGCTCGGCCAGCCGCTCCTCGAGCTCGGCCTCGATCGAGGCGATCGCCCGCTCCATCTTCTCCGGCGCGGTCACGTAGTGCGTGGCGGCGCCGATGTAGACCTCGTCCTCCTCGCTCAGCACCTCGCCGGTGATCGGGTGCAGCGTCATCACGCGCTCGATCTCGTCACCGAAGAACTCCACCCGGACGGCGAGTTCCTGGTAGACCGGGAACACCTCGAGCGTGTCGCCGCGGACCCGGAACGTACCGCGGGTGCCGGCCAGGTCGTTGCGCGCGTACTGCACGCCGACGAGCTTGCGGAGCAGCCCGTCGCGGTCCATCTCGGTGCCGACCTTCACGTGGATCATGCGGTTCAGGTACTCGTCGGCGGAGCCCAGTCCGTAGATGCAGGACACGGTCGCGACCACGATCACGTCCCGGCGGGTCAGCAGCGACCAGGTCGCGGAGTGCCGCAGCCGCTCGACCTCCTCGTTGATCGAGGAGTCCTTCTCGATGTAGGTGTCGGTCTGCGGGACATACGCCTCGGGCTGGTAGTAGTCGTAGTACGAGACGAAGTACTCGACGGCGTTGTCCGGGAAGAAGTGGCGCAACTCGTTCGCGAACTGGGCGGCGAGGGTCTTGTTCGGCTGCAGGATCAGCATCGGGCGCTGCACCCGCTCGGCCAGCCAGGCGATGGTGGCGGTCTTACCGGTACCGGTGGCACCGAGCAGGACGACGTCCTGCTCGCCGGCGTTGATGCGCCGCTCCAGATCGTCGATCGCCTCGGGCTGGTCACCCGCCGGCTCGAAATCCGACACCACCTTCAGCGGGGCGACCATCCGCTGGAGTTCAGACACCTGTCTCATGCCCTCCACCGTACGACCGCCCGCCGACAGTTTCTAAAAACCGCAGGTCAGGGCCGGGATCAGGCCCTGGCCGCACCCTCGGCAGCGCGGCTCAGAAGCTCTTGATCAGGGTGTTGTTCATGTACACGAGCTCGTTCACCCGGCGCGCGTACACCCGGGTCTCGAGGCCCGCGTCGCTGGCGGTGACCCGGTCGAACTTGTCCTGGTACGCGGTGACGAAGCCCTGGAACGGGATCTTCTTGCCGTTCTTCGCGACCCACATCCCGGTGTACGTGACCGCGTAGCACGCCTTGATGTTCGGGTTGTTCGGCTTGCACTCGGTGCCCTTGCTGATCCGGACCCCCTCCATGCCGTTGGACTCGACGTCGACCAGGTGCTCGGCGAACCCCTTCGCGTCGAACAGCTCGGTCTGCCGGACCCAGTAGTACCCGTCGATCAGGCCGCGCGCGCTGAACTGCTGCAGGATGTAGTTCTTTCCGGACTTGGACTTGTCCCAGTCCGGCAGCCAGCCCTTGGACGGCGTGAACCAGATCCCCCAGCCGACCTCGACGCCGACGTCGTTCGGGCCCTTGGAGTCGTCCGGGGTGGGCGTCGGCGACGGGGTGTACATCGTCCGGCCGATCCCGGAGGACGGCTCCGCAACCGGCGGCTGCTCGTCGTCGCCGCCGTTCACCAGCAGCACGACGCCGAACGCGACCAGCAGCACCGCCACGATCGCGCCGGACATGATGATCCACGGCGTCTTGCTCTGCTTCGCCGGACGGGTCGGCCGCGCGGGCCCGGGACCCCAGCCGCCCGGAGCAGGGGCCGGCGGCGGGCCGGGCGGCGGTCCGTACTGCTGACTCATGGTTGTTCCTCGCGGTAGTTCTGCGGATCCGGCACGGGCTGCGGATCCGTCACAGGCTGTCGATCACGGACTTCTTCATCGTCGCGGCGTCCGCCTCCGCCTTCACGGCGAAGTCGGCCCGGGTCCGGAAGTCCAGCGCCGTGACCACGTTGTCCTTGCGCCGGTACACCTCGACGGAACCCTTCACCTGGACGTCCTCGCCGCCCATCTTGACGGTGGAGGTGTAGTCGATCGCGACGCACTCCACCAAGACGTCCTTCGGGCACGGCAGGTTCCGTACGTTGCCCAGCTGCGCGACGTCGTGCTCGGTCTCACCTTCGACGATGCCGAGCAGGTACGCATTCGCGGTCACGTTCTGCTTCTGCCGGACCCAGAAGAACGCGCGCGCGTTCTCGGCGTCGTTCGGCGGGTACGTCGCGACCTGCTTGCCGGCCGTCTCCTTGGTGACCACGACCCACCCCGGGACCGGGACGAGCGAGACGCCGAAGCCGACCGGAAGGGCGTTCGCCGGGGGCTGGTACGACGACTGCGTGCCCGTCGGCGTGGTGGGCGGCGGAGTCGGCGACGGCTCCTGGCCGGCCTTGTCGGCACCCCCTGACAGCGCGACGAGCACGACCGCGACCAGCGCGACCACGAGCAGGCCGGCACCGATTGGGATCAGCAGCGGCGGCACCGAGAACCGCTTCTTCGGCGGCGGCGGACGGCGCAAGGACGGCGGACCGACCTTGTCGCCCCACGCCGACGACGAGTGCGTCGCCGGACCAGCACCAGGTCCAGCACCGGCTCCGGGACCGGAGTGCTCCCCCGGTCCCGGACCCGCTCCGGGCGCCCCGGCGTCGCCCCACGGCGACGGCGGGGGCGGCACCGGGAGGTCCCACGGCGACGGCGGGAGCTGCTGCTCCTGCTCGTCGGGCACCTCCGGCGCCGGCTCGTTCACCCAAGGGTTGCCGGAACCCTTGTCACGCTTCCCGCTCACTGACTCTTGACCACCGACCGCAGCATGGCCGTCGAGTCGGTGTCGATCGAGGACAGCTTGTCCTTGCGGCCGTACACGCGAATGATCGTGATCACGCCGTCGTTGCGCTCGACCACGCCGACGAATCCGATCACCGGCAGGCTGCCGCTCTGGGTGCTCGCGACGCCCTGGAAGGTCTGTGTGGTGACGACCTTGATCGGGGTGTTGTCGTTGGCCCCCGGCCGGGCGGCCTTCGGGGCGTTCTTCTGCACCGACGACAGTGACTTGGTCTCCGCGGCGAGCAGCTTCGGCAGGATGCTCCCGGTGTTCTCGCCGGCGCCCGCCTTCCAGGCGTTCACCATGAAGTACGCCTCGCCCTGCTTGAGCAGGTACACGCCGCTGAAGCCGTCGACGCTCTTGCGGATGTAACCCGGCGCCGGCTTGACGTAGACGCCTTCGGCGACCGCGATGCCCTCGTCGCCGTTCGACGGCTCCTTGGTCGGTTCCTTCGTCGGCTCGCTGGTCGGCTCGCCCGTCGGCTCGGTGGTGGGCTCGTTCGTCGGCTCCGTGGTGGGCTCGTTGGTCGGCTCCGACGTGGTCGGTGTCGGGTCGGGCCCGGCCGTCTCGTCGCCGCCGTTGAAGATGAGCGCCAGCACTACACCGATGACGGCCACCAGCGCGAACGCACCACCGGCGATCAGCAGCGTCTTGTTGCCACCGCCACCCTTCCGCGGCGGCTGGCTGTGCTGGTACCCCGGCTGACCGCCGCCGTACTGCGGCTGGCCCGGGTACCCCTGCTGCGGCGGACCGCCGTACTGCTGGCCCGGATAGCCCTGCGGCGGCTGCTGGTACGGCGCCTGACCCGGCTGCTGACCCGGCTGACCCGGCTGCTGACCGGGGTAGCCCTGCTGAGGCGGCTGCTGGTACGGCGCCTGCTGGCCGTACCCCGGCTGCTGACCGGGCTGACCGGGCTGACCGGGCTGACCGGGCTGCTGTCCGTACCCGGGCTGCTGACCCGGCTGACCCGGCTGACCCGGCTGACCCGGCTGGCCACCCCAGGGCTGCTGTCCGCCGCCGTAGGGCGGCTGCTGGTTGCTCATGCCTGCGTCTCCCCAGTCGTCGCTTCGTGCCCACTGGCGCCGATCGGTGCTGCGACTCCACGCGCGGACTTCGGTACGGACCGCACCGACGTACCGCAGGCCGAACAGAAGTCCGAGTGCGGCAGCAGCGGCATCTCACAGCGCGAGCAGAACGCCAGGTCGCCCGACGCGTGGTTCGATCCGCCGCGGGCGGCCGACTCCAGCGCCGCCTCGAGCAGACCCTTGTGCAGCACGGTGCGGACCCGGATGATCAGCGCGCCGAGCAGCACCAGGCCCCAGAGCACGCCGAGGACGGCGCCGATCGTCGAGCCCTGACCGCCGACGAAACCGAGCAGGTAGACACCGCCGTGGAACAGCGCGTTCACCACCATCGCCTGCAGCAGCGCGGCCGCCCAGCGCGGCGTGAACCCGTCGTACCCCTCGCCGAGGCCGGAGAACTCCGCACCGGCCAGACCGGTCGCCGAACCGTACACGAGCGGCTTGATGAAGCCGTGTAGCAGCACGATCGAGATCCAGGTACCGGCGCTGCTGCCCGGGCCGGCGAAACCGCCGCTGATCCAGCCCCAGTGCAGCACCAGGGTCTCGAAGCAGGCGTACCCGACACCGGCGACCACACCGAAGGTGAAGCCGTCCATGAGGTCGTCGTACCGTGGCCGCGAGGCGAGGTAGAGCGGGCCGATCTGACGGATCAGCTCCGACACCACCGGCACCAGCAGCAGGAGGATCAGCAGGTCGCGCAGCGACGGCCCGGCGCTGTTGGCGCCGATCGTGTCCAGCGTGAGCCCGATCTGGTCCTTCCACAGCCAGGTGAAGACGGCCGCCAGGACACCGGTCAGCACGAAGGCCGCGGCGACCACCGGGATCGGCTCGTCCTCCCAGAGGTTCACGTCGTACAGGTAGATGATGTAGACGATCGGGATGGCGAAAGCCGCGATCATGATCGCCACCGGCAGCGCGCCGAGCGCGGCCGTGACCACGGTCAGCAGCAGAGCGATGCCGAGCGCCACCTTGTAGGTGTACGGCTGCTTGCCGGATCCCTGCGGCATGATCGTCGAGACCAATTTGAACGACGCCACCGGCTCATCCGGCCTGGCGGCGTACGCCTTCTTGCGCTCGGCATCCCCGGTTCGCACGTCGTTGCCACAGTGGTGGCAGAAGTGCGACACCTCGGGGACGTCAGAGCTGCAGCGCGGACAAACCACGCCATCCTCCCTACCTCGGACGTCCGGACCGGCGCGGGGCGCGCCCGTCGGTGGCCGGCCCCGAACCTACCCGGGCCGAACCGGGACAGATTCTTGTACAGCCGGTCCCGGAAGCATCATTTCCCGCGCAGGGGTCACCTTTTCGTGTCCGGACCGTGCCCTTCCTGGCGCTCACGACCGGGTGCGCCGGGCTGGACATCACCGTGCGCGGGCCCGCTGCTCGAGCTCGGACCACACCTCGTCCACGCGGCGATCCAGGTCCGCGAGCGTACCGGCGTTGCCGACGACAACGTCCGCGACCGCCAGCCGGTCGTCCCGCGACGCCTGGCTGGCGATCCGCCGTTTCGCTTCCTCGTCAGGCATGCCGCGCTGGGTGGTGAGCCGCTCCACCTGCACCTCAACCGGTACGTCGACTACGAGCACGACGTCGAACCCGCCCGCCTGACCGGTCTCGACCAGCAGCGGGATGTCGTGCACCACGATCGCGTCCGCCGCCGCAGCGGCCTCGATCTCGGCGGCTCGGGCCCGGACCCGCGGGTGGATGATCGACTCCAGCTTCCGCCGGGCCGCCTCGTCGCCGAACACGATCTTCCCGAGCGCCGGGCGGTCCAGCTCGCCGTCGGCGGTCAGTACGTCGGATCCGAACGCCGCGACGACTTCCGCGAGACCCTCGGTCCCCCGAGCGACCACTTCGCGGGCGAGGACGTCGGAGTCGATCACGACGGCGCCGCGCGCGGCCAGCCGCGACGACACCGCGCTCTTGCCGGCCCCGATTCCACCGGTCAGTCCCACTCTCAGCACCGGAGCAGCCTACCGAGTGGCTCGGACAGGCCGGTGAGCCCACTGGATCGGACAATGAGAGGCAGGCGACAAAGGGAGCACTGCGTGGAGATCCGGTTGCTGGGCCCGGTCGACGTGAGCAGGGACGGCGCGCCCGTCTCCGGGCTGAGTGGTCGCCTTCGCAGCCTGCTGGCCGTGCTCGCGCTGGCCGCGCCGGATCCCGTCCCGGTGGAGACCATCGGCCGCCGGATCTGGGGTGACGATCCGCCGGACAACCTCCGGCCGAGTGTGCAGTCGCTGGTGTTCCGCCTCCGCCGGCTGCTCGGCCCGGACGCGGCCGTCGACTACATCAGCAGCAGTTACGCCTTGCGGATCGCCCCCGATCGGGTGGACGTCCTCCGGTTCCGGCAGCTCATCGACACCGCCACGAACCTTGACGACCCCACCGCCCAGCGGGACCGGCTCAGTAGTGCGCTCGCCCTCTGGCGCGGTGAGCCGTTCGGCGGCGTGGACTCCGAGTGGCTCGAGCACTTCCAAGCACCCGCGCTGGTCGAGACGTACCTTTCCGCGGTGGAACGCCGGACCGACTTGGACCTGGCCGCGGGTCGGTACGACGATGCGCTGCCGGAGCTACGTGCACTCGCAGCGGCCCACCCGCTCCGGGAGTCGCTGTGGCTGCGCCTGCTGACGGTACTGAACAGGTGCGGCCGCCCGGCGGAGGCCCTGACGCTCTACGAGCAGCTGCGGGCTCGGCTGGCCGACGGGCTGGGAGCCGACCCGGATGCGCAGCTGCGTGCACTGCACGCCGAGTTACTCAGGGCGACCCAGCCGCAGCCCGCGGCACCCGCCCAGCCCGGCGTCGTCCCTCGGCAGCTCCCTCCAGCTCCGGCCCGGTTCACCGGACGCGCGGCCACGCTGAAGGAGCTCGACCGGCTCAGTACGGCGTCCCAGTCCGGCACACCGACGATCATCGCGTTGCACGGACCAGGCGGCGTCGGCAAGACGGCCGTGGCCCTCTACTGGGCGCAACGGAGGGCGGACCGCTTCCCCGGCGGCCAGCTGTACCTGAACCTGCAAGGCTACGGGCCGGACAGGCCGTTGGTGCCCGACACCGCGCTGGACCTGCTGCTGCGCGGCCTCGGTGTGTCCGGCGCGCAGATCCCCCAGGGTCGGCAGGCGCGAACTGCTCTGTTCCGCAGCCTCCTCGCCTGCCGCGAGGTGCTGATCGTGCTCGACAACGCCCGCGACGCCGAGCAGGTACGTCCACTGATGCCGGGGGCGGGCGGCCTGGTGCTGGTCACGAGTCGCAGCCAGCTCCGGTCGCTCGCCGCCCGGGAAGGCGCGCAGCGGGTGCCGGTCGAGCCCTTCAGCCTCGACGACGCGACGGCGTACCTCTCCCATTCACTCAGCGGGCGGCAGGACACCATCGCGTTGACCGAGCTGACGCGGCTGTGCGGTCAGCTGCCGCTCGCGCTGGCCATCGCCGCGGAGCGTCTCACCCGGGAGCCGGCAGCCGACGTACGCGCGCTGTCGGTCGAGCTGGCACGCCACCCGGACAGGCTCGCGTTGCTGGACGTCGGCGAGGACGAGGACGGAGCGCTGCGCGCTGTCTTCAGCTGGTCGTACGACGTCCTCGACGCGCAACCGGCCCGCGCGTTCCGGCTGCTCGGACTGCATGCCGGGCCGGACGTGAGCCAGGAGGCCGTCGGAGCACTGCTCGCGGCACCACCGAGTCAAGCCGGCCACGCGCTCGGACAGCTAGTGGGTGCGCATCTGCTCGAGCAGCCCGGGCAGCGGTACCAGCTGCACGATCTGCTGGCCGAGTACGCCGCCCGGCTCGTCCAGGAGGTGGAGGACGACACTGAACGCGCTGCGGCCCGGACGCGCCTGCTGGACTGGTACGCGCACACAGCGCTCGCGGGCAAGGTGGCCCTGGAGAAGTCGCAGCCACTGCTCGATTTCGGAGAACCGGCCGCCGGCGTGGAGCCACTGTCGTTCCCCAGTGCGCGGGAGGCGGTCGACTGGTTCGGTGCGGAGCGACAGGCCCTGGTGGCCGCGATGCGGTCCGCTGTGGCACACGGGCACGACAGGGCGGCGTACCGGCTCGGACATGCGCTCTGGCCGTACTTCATGTACGTGCGCGCCCTCGATGAGCTGTTCGAGATCCAGTGCCTCGCGCTGGACGCGGCGCGCCGTACCGGGCACGACGGCGCCGAGGCAGTGACGACCCACGCCGTCGGGCGCGCGTACCTGTTCCGGCACGACCTCGACCGGGCCTGCAAACACCTGGACGAGGCCCTGCGGATGTTCGAGTTGCTCGGCGACGACCGCGGCCGCGGCTCGGCGCTGACGGACCTGGGCCGCCTGCACCGGCGCTGGGGCGACATCGAGGCGGCCGTCCGCCACCACCGGGCGGCCATCGAGGTGCTGGGCCGCCTGGACGACACGGTCGAGATCGCTCGGAACCACTCGAACCTTGCCGATGCGTACCTGCTGGCCGAGCGCTACCCCGAAGCCGTCGAGGCGGCCCGCGCAGCGCTCTCGCTGATCCGGGTCACCGGTGAGCGGCGGGCGGAGGCGTTCGACCTCAACACGCTCGCCGTCGCGCTGGCGGGGTGCGGCGACCACGACGCGGCGACCAGGATCGCCGGTGAAGCACTGGAACTCAGCCGGGACCTGGACGACCGCTGGTCGGAGGTCTGCGCCCTGACCAACCTCGGCCAGGCATTGCAGGCCCGCGGCGACGTCGCGACCGCCCGCACGCGCTGGCGACAGGCGCTCGACATCCTCGAGCAGACCGGAATGCCGGGCTCGGAGCGCGTCAACCCAGGGACGCTGCAGAGGCTGCTCACAGACTGAGGACAAGCGAGGCCCCCGCACCCTGAACTGGGTGCGGGGGCCTCGGAGTACTACCGGATGGCTACCGGGTCAGGGTGATCAGCCCTGGCCGGTCAGCTTCTCGCGGAGCGCCTGCAGGGCCTCGTCGGAAGCGAGCGCACCCTCGACGGGCGCGTCGTCCTTCGGGGCAGCGGCCGAGGAGTACGACGACGCCTCGCCGGCCTCGACGTCCGCGGAGCGGGACTCCTCGATCTGCTTCTTGTGGGCCTCCCAGCGCGCGTGGGCCTCGGCGTACTGCCGCTCCCACTCCTCACGCTGCTTCTCGAAGCCCTCGAGCCACTCGCCCGTCTCCGGGTCGAAGCCCTCCGGGTAGATGTAGTTGCCCTGGTCGTCGTACGTCGCCGTCATGCCGTAGAGCGTCGGGTCGAAGTCGTCCGAGACCGGGTCGACACCCTCGTTGGCCTGCTTGAGCGACAGCGAGATCCGGCGCCGCTCCAGATCGATGTCGATGATCTTGACCAGGACGTCGTCGTTGACCTGGACGACCTGCTCCGGGATCTCGACGTGCCGCTCGGCCAGCTCGGAGATGTGCACCAGACCCTCGATGCCCTCCTCCACGCGGACGAACGCACCGAACGGAACCAGCTTGGTGACCTTGCCGGGCACGATCTGGCCCATCTGGTGGGTCCGGGCGAACTGCTGCCACGGGTCTTCCTGGGTCGCCTTCAGCGACAGCGAGACGCGCTCGCGGTCCATGTCGACGTCCAGCACCTCGACGGTGACCTCCTGGCCGACCTCGACGACCTCGGTCGGGTGGTCGATGTGCTTCCAGGACAGCTCCGACACGTGCACCAGACCGTCGACGCCGCCGAGGTCCACGAACGCACCGAAGTTGACGATCGAGGAGACGACACCCTTGCGGATCTGGCCCTTCTGCAGCTGGGTGAGGAAGTTCATCCGCACCTCGGACTGCGTCTGCTCCAGCCACGCCCGGCGGGACAGGACCACGTTGTTGCGGTTCTTGTCCAGCTCGATGATCTTGGCCTCGATCTCCTGGCCGACGTACGGCTGGAGGTCGCGGACCCGGCGCATCTCGACGAGCGACGCGGGCAGGAAGCCGCGCAGGCCGATGTCCAGGATGAGACCACCCTTGACGACCTCGATGACGGTACCGGTGACGACGCCGTCCTCTTCCTTGATCTTCTCGATCGTGCCCCAGGCCTTCTCGTACTGGGCACGCTTCTTCGAGAGGATCAGGCGGCCTTCCTTGTCCTCCTTCTGGAGAACCAGGGCCTCGACGTGATCGCCGACGTTGACGACCTCGTTCGGGTCGACGTCGTGCTTGATCGACAGCTCGCGGGAGGGAATCACGCCTTCGGTCTTGTAACCGATGTCGAGCAGGACCTCGTCCCGGTCGACCTTGACGATGGTGCCCTCGACGATGTCGCCGTCGTTGAAGTACTTGATGGTCTGATCGATCGCCGCGAGGAAGTCTTCCTCCGACCCGATGTCATTGACCGCTACCTGCGGGGTGTTGCGCACTGCGGGGTCGAGGGGAGCCTCGATGCTGGCCGTCATGTGGTGGGTTGCTCCGTGGACTGGTGGTGTCGTGCCGTGGCGCCGATGGTCCCTTGGATCGCACCAAACCGCGGGGATTGCCTGACGACGACAGATTCACCACCGACTGCTGCGAGCACGAGCCTGCTCCGTCCGAGGTCGCGCGGGCCCATAGCGCATCTCACAGAATACCGGTCTTGACGAAGGCAGCACAACCTGGGGCACCCGGCCGTGCTTCGGGCCGGCCGCCCGCCGAGGTCGCCCGACGTGCCACTGTTCTCAATGTACGACGTCCAGGTCCGGCCGGCCCGCCGCCAGCGTGCCGGTGTCCGCCATCCGGGAGACCAGCCGGTGGGCGGCCGCGGCGACCTCGTTCTGGTCGGCGCGTTCGGCGAGGTCGAGCAGCGCCCAGAGGTCGGCGGCCCGACCGCGATCGACCAGCCGGTCGCCCAGGCCCATCCCCCGCAGCGGCTCCAGAACCGCCGCCGCCAGGACGGCGTCCGTCGAGAAGCGCAGCAAGTTGCCGAGGTCGGCGTACGGCGACCCGCTGTGCGCGAACTCCCAGTCGATCAGGCCGGTGATCCGCGCCGTGTCCGGGTCGACCAGCAGGTTCTTCGGGTTGAAGTCGCTGTGGACGAGGCAGACCCGGTCGACGCCACCGGCCAGCAGGTCCTCGGCCTCGTCGACCACGGCGGCGAACCCCGGGCCCAGCTCCAGGTCCCGCGCGGCTACGTAGTCGGCCAGATCGCCGAGGTCGCACGGCTCGATCGTCAGGTCGGCGTCGCGGAACATCCCGCTCTTCAGGTACGGCATCCCGCTCAACCGGGCAAGCAGGTCGCCCAACTGCGTGCCGACGGACCGCCGTTGCTCCTCGGTCGCGGACTCGAGGAACACCTGGAGATTGATACCGGGCAGCCGCTCGGTCAACAGGTACGGCGGCTCCTCGAACGAGCCCTCGCGCTTGAGATCCAGTACACGCGGCACGGGCAGCAGCCCACGGACCAGCTCCAGCAGCGCGGCGTCGACGGCAGCCCGCTCCGGATCCTTCAAGTAGAACTTGATGACCGCGTCCTCACCGCCGGCGCTCACCGCGAAGGTCTGGCCGCCGTACCCACCGGTCAGCGGAACCGCGCCGGCCACGAAATCGGTCATGCCCCGCATCCTGCCGCATCGGTTCGACAATTCGGCTTGAAGTTGACGTAACGGCAACCTCTACCGTCGAGAACGTCGACGGAACGAACAGCGGAAGGAGCACGGCGATGGCGTGGTCGATCGCCGAGGTGGCCCGGTCGTCCGGCGTTACCTCGCGGACGCTGCGGCACTACCACTCCATCGGGCTGCTGGTCCCGGCGCGGGTCGCGCCCAACGGCCGGCGGTACTACGAGGAGGAGCAACTGCTGCGGCTGCAGCAGATCCTCCTGCTCCGGGATCTCGGTCTGAGTCTGGACGCGGTGGCCGACGTGCTCGCCCATCGCGACGGCCAGGACACGATCGAGGTGCTGACCAGGCACAAGGAGTGGCTGGTCAAGGAGCAGCTGCGGCTGGCCGGGCTGGTCCGGACCGTCGACGCCACCATCGACAACCTGAAGAAAGGAGGAGAGATGTCACCGGACAAGGTGTTCGAGGGATTCGAGCACAACCCGTACGAGGCCGAAGCGCGTGAGCGCTGGGGCGACGAAGCGGTGGACGCGAGCTACGAGCGGATGCGCGGCTGGTCCGACGCAGACGCGGAGAAGGCCCGGACCGGGTATCCGCGAGTCCACGAGGGGCTGGCCGCGCTGAAGGCGAAGGGGGTCGCCGTGACCGACCTGAGCGTGCAGGAGCTGATCCAGCTGCACTACGAGGTCACCAGCCTGTTCTGGGTGCCGACGCGCGCGGCCTACAAGGGACTCGGGCAGATGTACGTCGACGACGAGCGGTTCCGGCAGAACCTCGGCAACGGCGACGACACGCTGGTCGAGTACCTGCGGGACGCGATGACCGTCTACGCCGACGCCAACCTCGAGGACTGATCCGCGACAACTGGGTGGACTTCGGGGGCTGCAGACTCCGGGGTCCTCTAGGGTGTTGCGGTGGTCGAGCCGCGAAGGATCGAGCTGACGGAAGCTCAGACGTCACGCGCCAGCCGGACCTACTGGGACTCGGCGGCCGCGGAGTACCTGGCCGAGCACGGTGACTTCCTGGGCGACGACCGGTTCATCTGGTGCCCGGAGGGTGTCGATGAGGAGTCGGCGCAGCTGCTCGGTCCGGTGCGCGGCAAGCGGATCCTGGAGGTCGGCTGCGGCGCGGCGCAGTGTTCGCGCTGGCTGGTCGGACAGGGCGCCGATGTCGTTGCCTTCGACATCTCGATCGAGCAACTGCGGATCGGCAAGCAGCTCGACGCCCGCACCGGTACGGCGGTTCGCACGGTGGCTGCCGACGCCGTCGCACTCCCCTACCGCGACGGTGTGTTCGATATCGTCTGCTCCGCCTTCGGTGCGCTGCCGTTCGTCGCCGACGTCGGTACGGCGTTCCGCGAGATCGCCCGGGTGCTGACACCGGGCGGGCTGCTCGTCTTCTCGGTGACGCATCCGTTCCGCTGGACCATGCCGGACGACCCGACCGCGGCCGGCCTGCGGATCACGCACTCGTACTTCGACCGCACGCCGTACGTCGAGGTCGACGCCGCCGGTACACCGGTCTACGCCGAGCACCACCGCACGACCGGCGACTGGATCCGCGAACTGACGGGTGCCGGATTCGTCGTCGACGACCTCCTCGAACCCGAATGGCCGGCCGGTCACCAGCTGGTCTGGGGCGGCTGGGGCCCTGAACGCGGCGCCCTCGTCCCCGGCACCGCCATCTGGACAGCCCACGAAGCCGCGCGCCACCAAACGACCGCGCACGAAGGACAGCCCGCATGACGCGCAGGACCCGTTTCCCCGCCCTGGACGGTCTGCGGGTGATCGCCGCCCTCGCGGTGGTCGTGTCGCAGGTCGGACTGCACAGCCAGGCCCCGCTCGCCGGTGTGGTGTCGCGCCTCGATATCGGCTGGGCGATCTTCTGCGCCATCTCCGGCTTCCTGCTCTACCGCCCGCACGTCCTCGCGTGGTTCTCCGGCACACTGCCGCCGCTCACGCTCCCGTACCTGCGCGGCCGCGCACTCCGCATCCTCCCGGTGCTCCTGCTCGCTGTGGTGCTGTCGATGCTCCTCGTCCCCGAGCCGGCGACCGTCTATCTCCGCTGGGCGCTCTGCACGCCACTCGTGTTCTTCGTCCTCATCCCCGGCCTGGGGCGGCTGCTGACCGGGTACGAGCGCCCCACCCGCCGCAGCGTGCGGTGGCGTCTGTTCGTACTGCTCGCCCTCACCGTCCTCGGACCGGTGTGGATGGCCGTCGTCACCGCGACCGGTCACCCGGAAGCGGCGCTCTGGCTGCCTGGGTACCTCGGCTGGTTCGCCGTCGGCATGGGCATGGCGCTCTGGCAGGTCGCCCGCGCCACTGGTCGCCTCGGCGCATCGACACTCGACATACTGACCAGCGTCCCCGCCACACTTTGGGGAATCGCCGCAGCGCTGCTCCTGATCAGTGCGACGCCGCTGGCCGGTCCGTACGACAACTCGATGCCCACGCCGGCCCAGGCGTTGCTCAAGAACCTCATGTACACAGCGATCGTCGCCTGCGCGCTGTTCCCGGTTCTGAGCCCGTCAGCCAGGACGATCCGCGTTCTGGGCAGTCGCCAGGCGCGGCTGGCCGCACGTCTCTCGTACGGCGTCGTCGCGTACCAGTTCGTCGTACTAGGACTCATCACCGGACCGTTCGCCGTACAGCTGCCCGTAACGCTGGTAGCGACCGCAGCGCTCGCAGCTGCCAGCTACTACCTCGTGGAGCGCCCGATCATGCGCCGCGGGAAGAAGAGCGCCACGACCACCACGCCGAGCATCGTGACGAGTCCGAGCAGCAGTCCGGCGCGGTAGGTCCGGTCCGGGGCGAAGCGGGCTGTGACGACCTGCTCCGGGCCCGCGGGCAGTACCCAGCCCTGTTGCCAGCCACCGATGCGGACCGGTGTGAGTTTGTGGCCGCTGCCGTCGTACGCCGTCCAGCCGTCGTTGTAGTTCTGTGCGACGGCCAGCACGGACGGCCCGTCCGTGGTCGGCACCTCGGCGGTCAGCTCGGCCGCGCTCGGACGCCACACGTCCACACCCTGCACCGGCGACACGGACACATCACCGAACCCGGCCTTGACCAACGTGGTCTCGACCGGCACGACGCCGCCGTTCGCCTGCACGTCGACGCGATGCAGACCGGACCGCAACGGCACGGTCGACCCCTGTCCGCACAGGCTGAACGCCACCGGACGCCGGCGGAGCAGGTCCTGCAGCGTTGCCGCGATCTGAGTGCGCAGCGGCACGTCGTCGATCCGCACGGTCGGCCCGTTCCCGCAGTACGCCGGTACGCGCCGCTGCGGGTCGACCGCCTTGCGGAGCTCGTCCGCGCCGAGCACCTCCACCTCGGACACGCCGACCGAACTGGTCCGGGCGTCCTGCAACGGCTTGGTCGCGGTGAAGCCGATCGTGATGGTCCGCGCGTGCCGACGCCCGAACCGGACGAAGCCGTCGGCGTCCACCGTGGCCTTCACCGGGGCACCGGCGTCGAAGCTCAGCGCGACCGCCGCGGGACGTGAACCGTTCAGCAGCGGATGCGCCCGGAAGCGCAACCCCTGCACGTCTCTTGCCGCGGGCAACGTCAAGGTCAGGCTCGGCGACGGGTCGTCCGGCGCCGCGAGCCAGCCGGTGCCGTTGTCACGGTCGACCGCGGCGTTCGGCCGGCCCTCCGGTGCTGAGACCGCCCGCGACGAGGCGGAGGCGGTGATCGCACCTGGCACCGACACCAACCGCTCGAGCGCCTCCCCGTCCTGCGGCAACGCCGTTCCCCGCAGGTGGTACGTCGCAGCCTGCGGAAGCTGTACGCTGCGCGACAGACCGCTGGGCTCGGTGGACCGCTTCTCCTGGTCCCGACCGCACAACGACTGTGTCCCGACGTGCAGGCACGCGGATCGGCCGACCTGCGCGTTCCGCAGTACGACGGCGCTCGGCTGGCGCGCCGCCTGCTCGCCGCCGGTCGAGATCAGCGGCAGGCCCTCCAGTCCGTCCTTGGCGTCTCCGCTCAGCACCGCAGCGCCTGCCCCACCCAGCGCGGTGACAACAGCGGGTACGTCGTCAGCGGTACCGTCGACCGCGACGAGCCGGGACCGTGGAATCAGCCGCCCCGGCGTGGTCGCTCCGACGTCGTAGATCTCCACGACCGGGTACGGCAGCCGAGTCACTCCGGCCGGACCGAAATACACGACCCTGCCGATGCCTGCGTCGGCCAGGCTCTCGTGGATCGCCGCGGCCGGCGTGTCCTCGACCAGGTCGTTGCGCACCACGACGTAGCGAACCCCGTCGCGCGTCAGGTCCTGGCGCAGCGACGGTTCACCAACCGCGGAGTCGAACCGCCGCCGCAGGTCGTTGGTCAGCGGAGCCACCGGGCGTCCGGTCAGTGCGGCGAGCGGTTCCGTCGAGCTGGAGACAACCAGAACACTGCCTGCGGCTGTCTGCCCGTCGAGCCAGTGAGCCGCGTCCTTCCAGTGCGCCGGGATCGCCGCGAACGCACCGTCCGGGCGGATGATCAGCACCGGCAGCGCGGCGGCCACCGCAAGGCACGTGGCCACCACCGGGACCACGCGGCGGTGGACGCCTCGACCCACGGACAGGTTCGTGAGGCGCCGGAGGTAGTGCGCCGCGGCGAGCGCGAGCGGTACGCCGACCACGATGCCCGCGATCGGGATCCACCGTGGCGTCGGCGGCGTACCGCCGTACCGGAGGACCATCAGCAGCGGGATCAGCCACCACAGAGCCGCCGCAATGACCAGACCGAACCAGACGGCAGCCAGCCGGACCCGCAGGCGGACGACAAGCCAGATCGCCGGTACAGCGAGCACAGCGGCACTCGCCACCGGGTCGGCACCGCCGATCAGCGCGAACGCAACCGCCGACCAGCTGGCCCGGGACCAGCCCGAGCGGGCGCGTGGCGAGACCAGTGGGAGCAGTACCCAGGGCGCCAGGGCCATCGCCCATGCCTCAACGGGCAGTTCTTCGAACGCGAAGGGAGCGAGCGCGTACAGCATCGCGACTGCGAGCCGCGTCCACGGGACGCCGTACTGCAGCACGTTGGAGAGCTTCCAGAGACCGAGGAACGCCACGCAGAGGACCAGCGACCACCACAGGCGCTGCGTGACCCACTCAGGTACGGACAGCGTGGTCAGCAACCAGTGGAACGGGCCCAGCGGGAACAGGTAGCCGTACGCATCGGTCTGTAGTTGGCCGAATCCACTGTGCGGATCCCACAGGTGCAACGCTCGCGACAGGAAGCCCTCAGGTCCGGCTGTCAGCTCGAGCCGTCTGTCGGGGACGATCAGACCGGGGGCATGCTGGAAGCACACAGCGATCAGAGCAAGGCAGCCGAGGACGAGTCGTGCCCGCCAGACGACCTGCTCCGGACTGCCTGCTTTCAGCCTCCTCACCGGCGGGACATTAACGGATCCGGCGGCTCGGAAACGGCATCGTTGCCGTACCGTGAGGTCCGGCAAATCTCACAGATGAGGGCAGCATGACTTCTGGCACCACCCCGGCGGCCCAGCCACAACCACAACCCCAGCCACAACCAGAGGCGGAAACAGTGCCGCCGCGACGCAGCTTCCTGCGCAGCGCGACCGCGGTCGCGGTCGCGATGGCGATCATGAACGTGGCGGCGTACGGGTTCACGCTGATCGGGTCGCGCCGGCTGATGCCCGAACAGTTCGGTGCGATCACCGCGCTGCTCGGCCTGCTGCTGATCGGCAACGTGGCGTCGCTCGGGCTGCAGGCCACCGGTGCGCGGCAGATCGCCACCCACACCGGTGACGGCGCCGCGACCCTCGCCGACGCGATGCTCCGCGCGGGCCGCCGGTCCGCGCTGGCGCTGTCCGTGCTGTGCCTGGTGCTGACGCCGTTGTTCATGTGGTTGCTGCACATCGATTCGATCATCGCGATCGTCCTGCTGGCCCCGACGCTCGGCGGACTGACCCTGATGGGTTCGCAGCTCGGCATCCTGCAGGGCAGTCAGCGCTGGACCGAACTGGCCGCGGTGTACGCCTCCGCGGGCCTCGGCCGACTGGTGCTCGGCGGTGGCGCGCTGCTCGTGCACCCGTCGCTCGATTGGGCCATGGCCGGGCTTGCCCTGGGTGCCGCCGTACCGGCCGCGCTCGGCCAGTTCTTCCTCCGCGGATCGCACGGTGCGGGCCGCAAGGAGGTCGGTGAAGTACTGCGGGAGACCGTGCACGGCACGCACACGCTGCTGGCGTTCTTCGCGCTCGCCAACGCCGACGTGCTGTTCGCGCGCGCCCTGCTCGACGAGAAGTACAGCGGCTACTACGCGGCCGGTCTGATCGTCGCCAAAGCCTGTCTGTTCCTGCCGCAGTTCGTGATCGTGCTGGTGTTCCCGTCGCTGGCCAACTCCCCCGGCGACACCGTCCGGCTGCGCCGCGCGATCTTCGCGGTCGCCGGCCTCGGCGCGTGTGCGGTCGCCGGCACGCTGATCCTGCCCGGTCTCGTCGTCGAGGTCGTCGGCGGCAGTGCGAAGTACGCCGAGCTCGGGCCGTACACCTGGCTGTTCGCGGTCGCCGGATCGGCGTACGCCGTCCTGCAGCTGATCGTGTACGCCGCGATCGCGCAGCAGGAGAAACGCGCCGCGCTCGCGATCTGGGCCGGCCTGGTGGTGCTGGCGGCGGCCGCCGGAATCGTCCTCGGCACCGGCGCCGCGACCGGCCTGCACGGCGTACAGGTGCTCGCCGCCATGACCAGCGGCTGTGCCCTCCTGGTGTCGGCCGGCCTCGCCACAGGACTCCACCGCCAGGCGACCGACCCCGGCACCAGCACAACCGACTAACCGGTGGGTGGCGCGACCTCTCACGCCGGCGGATATCCGGCTTTTGTGACCGATGTGCGGGTGGTCTGAGTGACCGAGCCGGTGCCCGCGCTACACGACCGCGCGCGTCGCCGAGGCCGAGGCCCCTTGAGCCCCTACCGGGACCGTGCACACCCAGCCGGGAGCGTGCACACCCCGTCCCGGGACCTCGCACCTCCGCCCGGGACCTTGCACCCCGTCCCGGCACCTCGCACAGCCGCCCGCGACCTCGCACAAGCAATAGCCAGTCCACACCCACCACACCCTGTCCAAGCCTCCGTCTTCAGCCCGCACGACGACCGGCGCAGCCAATCTCGCACGAGCCGATATCCGCGCACGTCGCGGGTTCCGCCACACGGTGGGTTCACCCACGGTGTTGTGGGTTCCGTACCCTTCACACGGGTCAGGAACCCACAACACGATGGGTAAACCCACCGCGCGGGAACCCACGCGCGGTCGTCC